>JBCCFD010000060.1:0-25224 GCA_039029915.1 Chloroflexota bacterium | reverse complement strand
TCCACCACCGCCACCAAACAGTGGCAACGATCAAGGCCAACAGGGTGGTGCAGTCATTATCTCTGAGGAAGGCGCTGTGGTTGTCGGCAGTGATGATGCCCCCATCACCATTGTAGAATACACCGACTTCCAATGCCCCTTCTGTGCACGCCATTTAACAGATACGTATCCCCTTTTGCTTGAAAATTACATCGAAACCGGCATTGTGCGCTACGTGTACAAGGATTTCCCGCTCCAATCTATCCATCCTCAGGCTACCATTGCGGCTGAGGCAGCTCGCTGTGCGGGTGACCAGGGGGCATGGCTCGATATGCACGAAATTCTTTTTGCCAATCAGCGAGAATGGAGCATCGCGGACCCGACGCCCGTGTTTGTGGGTTATGCGGAGGGGTTAGGGTTGGATACGGCCGTATTCCAATCTTGCGTTGACTCTCGGCAGTACCAAGCGGCCGTTGAGGCAGATTTGCAGGAAGGCTCTAGCTTTGGCGTAACAGGGACGCCGACCTTTTTCTTTAACGGGCTCTTACTAGCTGGCGCACAGCCGTATGAAGTGTTTGAACAGGCGATTGGGCAACTGCTGGAAGAACAGGGCAATCAATAATTGGGGATTAAGGATTAAGTGTTCCGAAGTTTCTAAATTAAAAAACATATTAGATAAAAGCTTCGGAACCTCGAGGAAACGAAGTTTTTAGCCGTCTTTTTATTCAAAACAGGAACTTCGTTTCACTTAGGGATTTTGGGAAAATTCGAGAGTGGGAGATTGAGAGATTCACCTATCATAATCTCCCAATTACTCAATTACCCAACTACTCAATCACCACGCAAAGCTGCTCTGTGGTGACCTGTGGATTAGCATAACCATACTCTATCGGCATTTCAGCTTCGAGGGGAAGCGTCGATACGGCCGTGTTTACTATCTCGCAAGCCTCTACAAGTGGCGCTCCAGCCTGATACTGCTCCCACAACAACTCTGCAATCTGAATGTAGTTAGAGTCTGGTGCATTGTTAAAAAGCCAGTTGCGCCAAGTCTCAATCAGCTGGGCATCTTCTATTTGATACCCAATTGTCATCAGTTTAAAAATAGCAAAATGAATCACACGCCGAAATTCTTCATCCTCAAAAGAAGATGGCTCTCCGCCGTAATTAGTCAATGTGGGATCATTAAATAAGCGCTGGTATAAATTCCCGGCGTCATCAAGCATTCCCATTTCATAGAAATCGTTGGCTTCCCGTAAAATGTGCATTTGAAGATCAGACGGATGCCATTCTAAATCGACCATCTCAAATGCTGAGCCCGTCCAACCCCACGTCTCTGTTCTAATTCGCTGGATGCCAGACCCAGCGCTCCCAGCCCAGCCTCCACTAATCTGAAAAGAAACACCCGTTTCTGTTTCAAGCAAAATAGCATCATCAACATAGGTCATAGAAATATAATCTTGATCGGGTTGATGATAAAATGCCAAAGTGCTTCCCCAAAGAGAAGAATCATCTACCGTTTTAGCGACGGTTCGATACGCATAGTCTTGTACCGTGTACAAGTGATATTCCCACCAACAGGTGTGCGCACCACAGCCAATCTGCTCAATCAACAAATCTTCCAAACCGCTCTGTGTAAAATCTGCCTTGAATAGAACTCGGGGGGCATTTAGGAAAAAATCTCGAGGGCCATCATTGTAATAATTTTCTGGCTGATAAAATCGAAATTCAATGCCATCTTGACCTATAATCCAAAAATCACCGGCTCGTGTAAAAAGGGCTCCTTGTGGCTGAAGATAGAAGGTCATTAACCACTCCTCAAGGCCATCACCATCAATATCAACGGCCGTTATCTCCCCTTCTTCCCGTTGCCAATCTGCCTCAATCAACTGGTGAGAGATAGTTTCAACAGAGATGTTTAGCTGCCATGCTTCTTGAAGCCATCGTTCTAACTGTTCTGTCGCCATGACTGCGGCAGCATTCTTTTGTTCTGCGTTCCATTGAGGATCAAGCTCAAAGGGTTCTAGCTGTGATAAAGCGGCTGGGGTTTTGGTTGGTAATGGGGTCTCAGTGGAAACGGCCGTTTTTGTCGGAACAGAGGTCACCGTCATGGTGGGTGCCAAAGTTGGCGTTGCGCTGGTTTGTTGTGATTTTTGTGTTGGTGTTAAGGGAATTTGGGTGGAAGCTGTTATCGGCTGGCTACTGGACTGCTCACTTGAAACCCCATTACAGCTTATTAGGGCGAGGGAAATTGTTGAAAATGTAGAAAAAGAGCCGTACGCTTCATAGAGGCATTATGCTAAATGCCCGCTACCCAAACCTGACGTTTTTCGTACTTTTGCTATTGGATCAGGTGACGATTATTTTTTACAAACTTAATTTCAAAGTATTCAACAGGAAAAATTTCATTCAAATACAAGGTTAAAAACGGTTTCAGTGCCACCATGATCGCGCCGAATCGTATCCGTATCATATTTCAAAATGAAATAGTTTCCATTGGAAAAGGTTCGTACAATTTGATGCAAGTTTCCATACCATAGATCATCCGGTTCAAAAACTCGCAAAATAATTTCAAACTCTTTTTCAGATACTTTTTTAATCTTGATACCGCCTGTATCAGTACCCCGACAGTGGGCTTGATATACTGGATCTAAAGCTCTCAAAACCTCTTCAACAGACATTTCATAAAATTCGGGTGGCCAATCAACATTTTTTATTTGTTGAATGCCAATGCTAACCAAATTTATAAATCCTGATTCCTCAACAACCTCTTCAAGAATGTTCAACCACTGACGGGCAGAATACCAGTCTTCGGGGTTTACTTGGTCTAAACCGTATTTTTGTAAAATTGGTAAAAATGATTGGCTCGATGTCGCTTGCTCAAAATCGATAACCATTTGACCAATAATTTCTGTATCAGGATGCAGTAATGTAAATTCTGGCATTTATTTTTCCTATTTTTTATGAACAAAGATTATATCAACCTGAGCGGTCTAAAAAAATATGATTTTTATCCTACAGTGATACACATTTGCTAACCGATAATTTGTCAAATAATATCCAAAGATATAATACATCCAGCGCAAAAACAACTTCTTACAACGACTTACTGTTGTGAAGCGAGCTATTGATAGCTTCCAAACCAGACATCAAGGTACGATAAGAACAGCCATCTAAGCAGTGCGTAACGCCAGATATTTATCAAAAAGGATAATGAAGATGACCATTCAATCCTATCATCGTCCAGAAACAATCGCGGAGGCCTTAAAACTCCTCCACTCATCTGCCGATATCGAAATTTTAGCTGGGGGCACAAACATTGTGACCTCCTCTAAACCAGGTGGCGTGGTTGATTTACAACGCCTTCCGCTTAACGAGATTGTTGTTGATGCAACCACGGCCACCATTGGCTCAATGGTTCGCTTGCAGTCAATAGTTGATTCAGCTGACCTCCCCCCATTTATTCGCCAGCTTGCCCAGAACGAAGCAATCAACACCTTCCGCAATGCGGGGACGCTCGGGGGTCTTGTAGCCCGAGCTGAAAACGACAGCGAGCTGTTTGCTGGTCTGCTTGTCTTTGAGGCAACGATTCAGTTTGAAGATAGGGCCGGCTCCCATACGATACCGCTGTCAGAATATCAGCCAGCCACGATTGGTAGAGGGATCATTACGGACGTAACGCTCCATACGGATGGAACGGCCGTTTATGAACGCGTGGCCCGTACCCCAGGTGATAAACCGATTGTGGCCGTCGTCGGCAGAAAAAAGGGAGACACCATAACGCTGGCCGCCTGTGGCGCGGCCGCAACACCCATCCTCATCCTGCCTGACCAGATTGATGCCTTAACACCTCCCGCCGATTTCCGAGGGAGCGAAGCGTATCGTCGCCAAATGGTGTCTGTTCTAAGCGAGCGCGTTATCAATGAATTAGGGGGAGAATAAGTTGAACATTCATGTCACTATTAATAATGAAGAAAAAACATTTGCCTGTCGTGCCGACGAAACATTAATGCGCGTCCTGCGACGCGAAGGGTATTTTAGCGTCCGCTTTGGTAGCGACAGTGGCGAAACGGGCGCGGCCGCCATCTTGCTCGATGGCGAATTGATTGCAGCCGATGTGATGCTGGCCGCTCAAGCAGATGGCCACACCATCGAAACGGTTGAAGGGCTTTCGAACGGCCTCAATCTGCACCCCATCCAGCGCGCCTTTTTGCACTACGGGGCCATTCAGTCAGGGTATTCAACCCCGGCGATGGTGCTGGCGGCTAAATCACTGCTTGCCAAAAACCCCAGCCCCAGCGAGGCAGAAATCCGGGATGCGCTTTCCGGTATTCTTGACCGAGAAACAGGGTACGTCAAACCGGTGCAGGCCATTCAAGCGGCCGCGGCGCTAATGCGCGGTGAAGAACCAGATGTGCCACCGCCCAATATTTTAACCCCCGTGGATTTTGAGCCGGGCGTGGCTGACGATGACCAAGGTGGCTTTGATCCTACGCCTGAATTTGACGGTGGCTCCGGTACAGTTGCCAAAACAAAAGCCCCGCCTCAGCCCAAGCTCACCAGCAACATCCCTGAAACAAGCGTCGTTGGCAAGTCTGAAACAAAAGTAGACGGCATCAAACTCGCCAAGGGGAATCCGGCATTTGTTGATGATATTGAAATGCGCGGCATGCTTTACGCCAAGCTGCTGACAAGCCCACACGCCCATGCGCGGATTCTTAACATTGATGACAGCGACGCGCTGGCTTTGCCCGGTGTCCGCGCCGTGGCCCACTATAAAAATGTAGAGCGGGTGTTATACGCCTCTGGTGGGCAGTCTTATCCAAATCCGCCACCATACGATCAGGTCAGCTTTGACAACAAGGTGCGCCACGTGGGCGATCGCGTGGCGGCGGTAGCGGCTGATACGCTTGAAATTGCGGAAAAAGCCCTTGAGTTAATCAAGGTTGAGTATGAGGTGCTGCCCGCCGTTTTTGATGAAACGGAAGCGATCAAAGAGGGTGCGCCCGTTATCCATGATGAGCCAGACGTAACCGATATTCACGATGCCCAGCACAACATTTGTCACCACATTGAGGCACATGTGGGTGATGTTGAGGCAGGATTTGCCGCCGCCGATCACGTTTTTGAACACACCTATCACGTGCATCAGGTTCAGCAGTGTCCCATTGAGCCACACATTGCCATTAGCTATTGGGATGCAGACGAGCGGCTGGTGATTCGCACCTCAACGCAGGTCCCTTTTCACGTTCGACGCATGGTTGCGCCGCTGCTTGGTTTGCCCGTGCGCCGCATTCGGGTCATCAAGCCCCGCATTGGGGGTGGCTTCGGAGCCAAGCAGGAGATGCTTATCGAAGATATTGTGGGGCACTTAACGATTAAAACAGGCCGTCCAGTGCGCCTTGAGTTAACACGGGCCGAAGAGTTTATGTCAAGTCGCACCCGT
The DNA here is from genome assembly GCA_039029915.1 of Chloroflexota bacterium. Taxonomy (GTDB): domain Bacteria; phylum Chloroflexota; class Anaerolineae; order Promineifilales; family Promineifilaceae; genus QQUD01. Next base: position 19,802 of record JBCCFD010000060.1, on the reverse strand, counting down.
CACCCACAAACGATCAAGTTCAAAACGGGCGTGAGCAGCGATGGCAAGCTTGTCTCCCAGCAGATGGTCACCATCGCCAATACGGGGGCATACGGAACGCATGGTTTAACGGTGCAAACGGTCTCTGGTTTGCGTGGGCTTAGCACCTACAACTGCCCTAATAAGCAGTTTGATTGCAAAGTGGCGTACACCAATATCCCAATTCCCGGAGCGTACCGAGGCTATGGCGCACCGCAGGCTCTTTTTGCTTTAGAAGTCCACATGGATGAAATTGCCCACACGCTTGGGCTGGACAAAATCGAATTCCGCCGCATCAATTGGGTAAATGTGGGGGATGGGCTCGATATTGCTCCGCATCTAGGAGAAGGCGAGAAGGAAACGGTGATCGATATTCCGATCATCCTCTCTAGTGGCCTCAATGAATGTGTTGAATTAGGACAGCAGGCGATTGATTGGGAGCGACGTCTTGACCCAGCGTGGCGAACGGTGCCGGGCAAGCCCCATCTGCGGCGCGGCCTGGGGATGGCGGTTTGTATGCACGGCACGGCCATTCCGGGATTGGATATGGGGGGCGCCAGCATCAAAATTAATGATGATGGCTCTTTTAATGTTCTCGTGGGGGCAACCGACCTCGGCACGGGGTCTGATACGGTGCTGTCACAGATGGCAGCGGAAGTGCTGGGCGTACCTCTCGAGGATATTATTATTTACTCAAGCGATACGGACATGACGCCGTTTGATACGGGCGCGTACGCTTCGAGCACGACGTATATTTCAGGAACGGCCGTTAAAAAAGCGGCCGAAGGCGTGCGTGAACAGATCAAGGAGCGGGTTGGATTAATGCTGGAACTGGATGATTGGTCAGGCGTGACGCTAGCCAACCGCCGCGCTTGGGCACCAGACGGTCGTTCCGTCACCCTAGAGGCGCTGGCCTTACACTCGCTTCACGAAGATCAGCAGCGCCAAATTATGCACACCGCTTCCTACGTCTCTTTTGAATCACCTCCTCCGTTTGCGGGTCAATTTTGTGAGGTGCTGGTTGATATCAAGACGGGGCAAGTGACCGTTGAAAAGATGGTGATGGCGGTTGATGCCGGTGTGGTGATTAACCCATTAACGGCCAGTGGTCAGGTGGAAGGGGGCATGGTGCAAGCGCTCGGGTATGCCCACTGTGAAGAGTACGCTTATGACGAAAACGGCCGTATGATTAACTCAGAGTTTGGCCCCTACAAAATTTACCGCGCCCACGAAATGCCCGAAATTGAGACCATCCTCGTGCAAACAATGGAGCCCAGCGGCCCGTTTGGCGCCAAGGCAATTGCCGAAATCCCCAAAGACGGGGTGGCCCCTGCCCTCTCCAACGCCATCTTTGATGCGACAGGCGTACGGATTCGCGAAATTCCTTTCACACCCGAGCGAGTGTGGCAAGCCCTACAAAGCGCATCAGAATAAAACGGTGCATATAGTGGACGCTCAAAAATTGATATGACAAGCAACGATAATTTTTTAATTCTAGAAGAGCTAACGGCCGCCCAAAAAACAGGCGATACCGTCGTGCTGGCAACCATCATCCGCGCCCACGGTTCCGTGCCGCGGCACGTTGGCACAAAAATGTTGATTTATACCGATGGGCGCATGAGCGGCACCATTGGCGGGGGTGAAATGGAGTCACGGGTCATTGACTTAGCCCAAAAGATTATAAAAGATGGTCGGTCACGCACCGAAACGTATGCGCTCGTTGACCCCAAGCGGGGTGACCCCGGCGTGTGCGGTGGGGAAGTTGAGGTTTTTATGGAACCTTATTTACCACCAGCAACAGTATTTGTGGTTGGCTGCGGTCACGTCGGTAAGGCGGTTGCCCATCTGGCTAAGTGGCTTGGCTATGTGACCGTCGTTACCGATGATCGTGAGGCGCTAGCAACGGCCGAAAATATCCCCAGTGCCGATGTTCACCTGCCGGGGAGCATCACCGATGCCCTAGCGGCACACGATATTCACCAAAACACCTACGTTGTTGTGGTAACCCGCAATGTGATGGTGGATCGCGAAATCCTGCCCCATATTGTCAAGACGCCAACTCCATTTATCGGCGTGATGGGCAGCAAGCGTCGCTGGAAAACGACGCGGGAGCTGCTGATCGAAGACGGGGTATCTGAAGGGGATTTAAAGCGGTTTCATTCTCCCCTCGGCCTTGAGCTCAACGCCGAATCCCCTGAAGAAATTGCCGTGAGCATCCTGTCTGAAATTATCATGCTGCGTCGTCAGGGCACCGGTCAGCGGATGGCAACAGATTGATGAGCATGGAGCTTGAAAATCAGCTTGTCGTTGTGCGAGGCGGCGGTGATTTAGCAACCGGCATTATCTATCGCTTACACAAAGCTGGGTTTCCAGTTGTGGTGCTAGAGCTGCCGAGGCCGCTGGTGGTGCGCCGAAGGGTTGCCGTGGCGGCCGCCATTGTTGAAAATGAGGTAAAAATTGAAGGCATGACGGCTCGCCATATTACGGCCGTTGATGAGGCAGTTAAGCTTGCCAAAGAAGGCATTATCCCCGTGATGCCCTCCCCCAATATCCCCGAGGGGCTACACGCCACCATTTTAATTGACGCCCGAATGGCAAAACGGAACATCGACACGCATCTTGATCAGGCACAGCTGGTTATTGCCTTAGGGCCGGGGTTTTCGGCAGGTATAGATTGTCACGTCGTGATTGAAACAAAGCGCGGCCATCGCTTAGGGCGCGTCATTTGGGAGGGTGCAGCTATCCCCGATACGGGCACGCCGGGGCTTGTGGCTGGCAAAGGGGCCGAGCGCGTTTTGCGCGCGCCGTGTGAAGGCACTGTTTCATGGCAAGTTGAGATTGGGGATGTTGTTAAAGAAGACCAGACGCTAGGCACCGTGACGAACCGCATTGTGAAAGCCCCCTTTAATGGCGTGGTGCGTGGTTTAATTATGGATGGCTTGACCGTTCGTCAGCGCCAAAAGATTGGGGATGTTGATGCCCGTGCTGATGTGTCTGCCTGCTTCACCATTTCAGATAAAGCGCTGTCCATTGCTGGTGGGGTGATGGAAGCAATTTTTACGGTTCGATGAGTCAACAACTCATTGAAGCATTCAATGTACGTGAGAATGATCTCATCGCAATAGTAGGGGGAGGCGGCAAAAGCAGCCTGCTTTTTGCGCTAGAGAGAAGCTGGCCTCAGCCGGTTGTGGTGACCACCACCACGCGCATCTTTGCGGCTCAAATTGCCCAAGCCCGAGCCCATCTCACCCTTGATAAAATTGATTTGCTTGATGAGCATCTAGCCAGGCACGGTTCGTGCTTAGTGATTGGCGAGACGCACGGTGACAAGGCGCACGGAGTGCCGATTGAATGGCCTGCTCAGTTGTTAACCCGGCCCAGCGTCAACTTGGTTGTCGTTGAGGCAGATGGTTCAAGGATGCGGCCAGTGAAAGCACCGGCGGCCCATGAACCTGTGGTGCCGCCTGAAACAACGCTGGGCGTTATTGTTGTTGGCATGGATGCCTTGGAACGGCCGATTTCAGAAACGGCGCACCGGCCAGAGCTGGTTTGTCAGCTGACCGGATTACGACCCGACCAAACGCTCACGCCAAGCACGCTGGCTCAACTGCTGGCTCATCCAGCTGGCGGCATGAAAAACATGCCGCCTTCGGCCCAAATTGCTGTTTGTCTCAATAAGTGTGAAACGGAGGAACGTCAAAATAAAGCGAAGCAGGTAGCAACTCATCTGCTGACATATTCGTCAATCGACAGGGTCATCTTAACGACGTTACAGCCTGAGGTGATGATTTACGAAGTTGTGACGTGAATATGAATATAAAAACCTTCTGCAGGGATTTTATTGAACGCGGATAACACAGATTTCGCAGATTGAACAGATTTTTAGCTGATGATCAACCAGATAGTGAGGCATTGAGAAAGGGGGGACCGCTTTAGTCTCCACTAGCGTCTACCCCTTTGCGTTGTTTCTTTATCCATGGTTTAAGCCAGGGGAATCCGTTGACCAAAACGACCAACAATAGAATCGAAAGACCTATCAGTAAAAAAAGGTAGCTATCAAAGGTAACGCCCGGTTCGAGAACGGCCGTTTCTGGCATCTCCGGATCGTAAAAAACGTTAACTTCATCGCCCACAGGATATCGAGCCAGAATCTCAGCCGCATCAGTTCGTGAAGCGTGCCCGCTTTCACCAAATTTCACAATATTCGCCTCATACCACCGATCATTTGCCACAAACCGATATTCAACATCAGCGTGGTAAGTCAGGCCATCATCGGTTGATTCAGTCCGAATAGACGAATTAGTAATTTCCCCTTTGGCAGAGGGCCAGCCGTTGCTTTGACGAGCATTTCGCAATGTCATCACGCCATTGACAAAATATCCTACCCCAATAGCGATCCAGACACCCCAAAATAAATTTTGAAAGCTAAAGATTTTTTTCATGAGTCAATCATTAATTTGTTACCAAAGTTTTTAAGTGCTTCTTCTCTGGAAAAAAATCAAATTTCACTCAGAACATTGACAATTTCTCAGAGCAGATTAGAATTCTACCAAATTGTAGGTAAATATGGCAGAACGACCACAAAATGCAACTCGAGACCAGATTTTAGACGTAGCTGAGTCCCTTTTTTCAAGCAAGGGGTACGGTGCGGTCAAGCTTCGCGACATAGGGGATGCAGTTGGCATGCGGCACGCCTCACTGTATTACTATGTCCCCGGTGGAAAGGAAGAGCTGTATCTCGAAGTGATGCAGAGGAACTTCAAACGTCATCATGCAGGAATGACGCAAGCGATAGAAGACGCAGGTGATGATATTCGGCAGCAGGTGCACGGCGTCGCCCAATGGCTTATTTCCCAACCTCCTATCAACTTATCAAGAATGCAGCAGGCTGATTTGCCGGCTTTACAACCCCAAAATTCACAAATGCTTGGAGATTTAGCGATTTATTCTCTCAGTACGCCTTTGATCGAGGCCTTAAAAAAAGCAAACAGTGCAGGCACGATCAATATTGACGCGCCCGAAGTGGCGGCGATGGCGCTCGTGACGCTCATGCAAAGCATTCACCATATTCCAAAAGAGGTGCTACCCAATGGTTTGGCCCCTTTCGGGAAGTCACTGGCTGACATGCTTCTTTATGGTTGGTTAGCCCGCTAAATTTTTTTGCGAATGAATTCTACCAAATTGTAGGAAGGTCATAATGAGATTCCCTGTTATCAAAACAAAAGACTTAAACAAACGGCCGTTGACTCTCCCGCAGGACTTCGAAAATGAATTTAACGCCGTCCTGCTTGGTTATCAGCAGTGGCAACAGCACCAGTACGAAACTTGGATACCCTTTCTAAACCGGCTTGAAAATGCCTATCCAGCCTTTGGTTATTACGAACTCCCGATTATCAATAAACTCAACTTCATCGCGCGATACTACATCGACGAAGGGATGCGAGCCGGTATCCCAAATATTGAAACGCGGTCGCGTGTGCTTACGCTTTACACTGATAAGAAAAAACTCAACGATGAATTAAGCGTTACTACAGAAGAGCAGATAACCATCCTGCTATTAGGTCCGGGGGGTGTCGTTCTCTGGCGGGAAGAAGGGGAATGGACTCCAGATAAATCGGATGGATTAGACGATACGCTATTAAACCTCACGCCACTTAAACCGGATAGCCAAGCATGACCATCATCATTACGGGCGCAAATCGGGGTTTAGGGTTTGAAACCGCTTTGGCATTGGCTTCAAATCATGACCACACCATCATCTTAGCCGGACGTGACCCCCAAAGCCTCGATGAGGCCGTGACGTCCATTCAATCGAAAACCAAAAACAAAAATCTTATCCCACTACCCTTGGACTTAGCTTCATTAGATGCCGTTCGACAATTCGTTGCAGCATTTGAAGAGCAATCTTTACCCCCGCTAAAAACGATTCTTTGCAATGCTGGCATTACAAAGAATTCCATCGAAGCTCGCTCGATTGATGGCTATGAACTAACCTTTGCCATCAACCATTTAGGGCATTTCTTGCTGGTGCTGTCTCTTTTAAAGCATCTAAAATCGCCCGCTAGGATTATTATGGTTAGCAGCGGTGCTCATGATTCTGAGCAGGTCCAAAAACCCCTGCAACCCCCAAGGTACGTTAAAGCAGATTGGCTGGCCCATCCCGAACAAGATCCCGATCGGCCCACGAACGCCAAAACTGCTGGCGGGCAAGCGTATGCGTCATCAAAATTATGCAACGTCTTATTTGCTTATGAGTTGTCGCGCCGGCTAGATGACCACGGCTTCAGCACGCCCAATGCCCCCATTACCGTTAATGCATTTGATCCGGGCTTAATGGCGGGTACGGATTTGGGACGTGATAATAAAGGGTTAATGCGCTTTGTCTGGTATCGAATATTGCCACTGTTGAGTCGTTTTATGCCAAACGGCCGTTCCCCTCAACAGTCGGGGGCTGATTTGGCCTATCTCGCCACAGCCGAAGAGTTGCAAGGCATTACTGGCCGCTACTTCAGCGGACGAACCCAAACGCTGAGTGCCAAAGAATCACACGACTTACAAAAAGCAACTGATTTATGGCGCACAAGCGTCTGCCTAACCCAGCTAAACGAAGCCGACACCATTTTCTCATTACCTTAACCTAAACAAATTATAAATAAATTTAATTAGATGTTGACCTAATAGTTCGGTGCCGTATAATTCTTTGCAGAATATTATGGTGACGAATTTAAAATGAAAAGTAAAGACACCCCCCAATATTTCCACAGCGAAGAGCGACGCGCTCAATGGCGCACGCTTATTCAAGAACTAAGCCCTGATACCAACCCCCTCGCCATTCGGTTGATGGAACAAATGCGCCTCGTGTGGCATTCACTTTATCTAATCGGTGAGCAAAGCCTCTCAGAAGCGGGGCTTTCATACGCCCAATATCGACTACTGCTAACCTTGTTTTATGCCGAAGAGCTAGACGGCCGTTCCGAGCTAAACCCGTCCGAAATTAGCAAAATGCAGGGCACTAGCCGCAATACCATTAGTGGGCTTATCCGCAATCTAGAAAATGAGCAGCTTATCGAGCGACATCTTGACAAGCAAGATCGGCGTAAATTCAATATTTGCCTGACAGAATCCGGGCGTGCTCTTGTTATCGAACACAGTCGTAAGCACACCCAAATCATCGATGCTTGCTTCAATACGTTAACCCAAGAAGAGCAAAACACCTTTGACAAACTGCTGGTCAAGCTAGGCAAAAACGCCAAGAAAGGGATGGAACAATGCAAGTAGCAGTAAAAAAGAATGAAAAAGGCGGCCGACCCCGAAACAATCGACCAGAGCGTGACCCAAAAGCGGGACCATCCCTTAGGCGGGCTATTAGCTATTTAGGCAGGTACAAAAGGCTAACGCTATATGCCTATGGGGCACTCATGATTGCCACAGCCGCTCAGCTAGCCGTTCCACAGGTGGTTCAATATTTAATCGATACCGTGGTGCGCGTTGAAGATAATGCCGCCAGTTTAAGCAATCCAGCTCAGCTGATGATTGGGGCCGGCATCGCCATTGTGGGGTTTGCAATTGCGCGGGGCATTTTTGCTTTCGCCCAAACCTACATGTCCCAAATGCTGTCACAAAACATCGCTTTCGAGCTGCGCAATGACCTTTTTGAAAAGATTCAGCGGCTGAGCTTTAGCTACCACGACCGCAATCGAACGGGGCAGCTCATGGTGCGGGCAACCGACGATGTTGAACGGCTACGGCTTTTTATTGCCCAAGGGCTTATTGGGGCGCTGCAGGCAGTCATATTGCTGGTTGGGGTTATTTTGATCTTATTTTTCACCAACCTCACTTTGACCTTTGTTGTTTTGCCTATTTTGCCGCTTGTGATGGTCGTTTTTGGTATTTTTGGGGCGACTGTGCAGCCTCTGTTCAGGCGCGTTCAAGAAAAGCTGTCGCGCGTCAACACCATTTTGCAAGAAAATATGGCTGGGCTCAAAGTAGTAAAAGCATTTGCCGGAGAAAATCGGGAACAAAAGAAATTCCAAGCGGGGATTGACGATCTGCTTCAAGAACGGATTGACGTAAGCCGATACTTATCCATCATTTTCCCGCTTATCTTTTTAGTGGCTCAGCTTGGACAAACGGCCGTTCTATATTTTGGGGGTCGTGAAATTATCAACGTTAATCTTACGCTAGGCGAATGGCAAGAGTTTAGTCTTTACCTTATTTACCTTTTTGTGCCTATCGGCCAGTTAGGCTTTATTTTTACGTTGATGGCCCAAGCCTCGGCTAGTGCGGTACGCGTTTTTGAGATTTTGGACGCTGAAAACGGTGTTGAAAACAAGCCAGATGCGATAGATTTGCCTCCGGTTAACGGCCGTGTTGCCTTCGATAACATCACCTTCCGCTACTTCCAAAGCGGCGACCCTGTTCTGCAAGAAATCAGCTTCACCGCTGAACCAGGACAGACCATTGCCCTGCTTGGGTCGACAGGAAGCGGGAAGACATCCGTGATCAATCTCATTCCTCGCTTTTATGAAGTAACAGAGGGAGCCGTCCGCATCGACAACCATGATGTCCGTGACGTCACCATCGATTCCCTGCGTCAACAGATTGGCATCGTTCTACAGGAAACGACCCTATTCTCAGGCAGCATTCGGGATAATATCGCCTTTGGTAAACCAGATGCCACGGATGATGAGGTGATGGCAGCCGCTAAAGCAGCTGCCGCCCACGACTTTATTGAGGGTTTTCCTGATCAATACAACACGCATGTAGGGGAACGAGGCTCGACGCTCAGCGGTGGTCAAAGACAGCGCGTTGCCATCGCCCGGGCGCTCTTGTTAAATCCCAAAATTCTCATTATGGATGACTCAACAAGCAGCGTCGATCTACAGACGGAGTATCAAATTCAGCAGGCGCTCGATAAGCTGATGGAAGGACGCACCAGTTTTGTCATTGCCCAGCGCATCAGCACCGTCATCAACGCCGACCAAATTCTCGTCCTCGACAAAGGCCGAATCGTAGCCAGAGGTCAGCATGAAGAGCTGATGGAAGACAGTCCAATCTATGCGGAAATCTATCATTCCCAATTGGTTGAATAAACTAACCCGCCGCAAGTAGACGGGTAGCCAGAGCTAGAAGGAATCTCACTACCAGTGGCGAGGTATTCAATCCCATTAGGGTAATAAAAGGTGTCAGGCATCAGGTTTCAGGTGTCACAATCTCATACAAATGTGACAGCCTCAAATTACCTCACGACATCTTGTAACGGAGTTACACATGTTTGATAACAATGCATTTTTTCTAGGCACTAAAGTACAAAAAGCGCGTGGGATCGGTCCCACACTGCGTCGCTTTGTAAAATACTTTCAACAATATCGCCTTCCCCTCGTGATTTCCGTCTTGTTTATCCTGCTAAGCACCAGTATGCGCGTTGTTGTCCCGCTGTTAACCGGACAAGTAGTCGACTGCTACTTAACCCTCAGCGCACTAGCGATTGAAAATTGCGCCTTAGTCGATGACCCTACTGTCCTAACAACCAGTGACCGCTTGCGAGGCGTAGGCGTTATGGTGGCTATCCTCATCGGGCTGCAGTTGGCTGGCACCTTTTTCGGAAGCCGCGCCTTCTTCTCGATGAGCTGGGCAGGTTATCACGTCCTGCGCGATTTACGCCAGGAGGTTTTTCACCATGTGCACCGCCTATCGCTTGGCTACTTCAGTAAAAACGAAGCGGGAGACGTCATGAGCCGCTTTACCAACGACACGGATACGATTCAGCAGATTATTGGCTTTGGCCTGTTGCAGGTGGTTCAGGGTATTTTATTTATTGTGATGATTGTTCTAGCTATGTTTAGTCAGAGCATCCCTTATGCACTCATTAGCCTGATTACGCTACCCCTCATGTTTATGGCCACTCAGTGGTTTTCGGCTCAGGCTCGGAAAGCATTTCGCGAAGCCCGCATTGAAATTGGCTCTGTTAACGCCAATCTACAGGAAAATATATCAGCCGTTCGCGAAGTTCAGGCCTTCAGCCGAGAAGAAGAAAATATTGAGCAGTTTCGGGAGAGCAATGCGGCCAATCGGGATGCCAATATAAAGGCTCAAGCGTTTAGTAGTGCATTAGCCCCTACGCTTGAAGCATTAAGCTATGTGAGCATTGCCATCGTGGCTGGCGTTGGTGGGTTTGCTATTTTAAACGGCGGCACCCTGTTAGGGACGACGATTTCACTAGGACTGATCATTACATTTATTGCCTTTGTACAGCAGTTTAACCAGCCAGTTCAGCAAATCGCCCTGCTCTGGACCAATCTCCAAAGCGCGATTGCAGGTGCAGAGCGTATTTTTGATATTTTAGATGAGAATCCTGATGTTGAAGACGGTGAAAACGCGCCATCGATGCCCAAAATTAAGGGGCACGTCAAGCTGACGAATGTTCACGCTGAATACAATCCAGGTGAACCTGTACTGCAAGGTATTGATATCGAAGCCCAGCCGGGTGAGACAGTAGCCATTGTTGGGCCAACGGGGGCTGGCAAAACGACGATTATTAACCTACTGCCTCGCTTTTGGGATGTGACACAGGGGAGCGTGCTCATCGATGAGCAGGACGTTCGTGACGTGACGCGCCAAAGCCTCCGGGAGCAGTTGGGCATTGTGCTGCAAGATACGTTCTTGTTTAGCGAGTCGGTCATGGAAAATATCCGTTACGGCCGTTCTAACGCCACCGACGCAGAGGTTATTGAAGCAGCCAAGATCGCCCGCGCCGATGATTTTATTGTGAAGCTAGAAAATGGGTATGAGACTGTGCTGGGCGAACGGGGTGGTGGTTTGAGTCAGGGTCAGCGCCAGCTTTTAGCCATTGCCCGTGTTGTTCTCGCCAATCCTCGAATCCTCATTTTGGATGAGGCCACCAGCAGTGTAGACACCCGCACCGAGCGTCAAATTCAAGCGGCGTTGGATAATTTGCTAAACGGCCGTACCAGTTTCGTTGTCGCCCATCGCCTCAGCACTATTCGCAATGCCAACCAAGTACTTGTCCTCAAAGACGGCAAGATTATTGAGCAAGGCACCCACGACACGCTTCTCGAGCAGGGCGGCTTTTACCATGATTTATACATGTCTCAGTTTAGGCGTCAGGAAGAGATTGCGGGGGAAACGGCCGTTGCGGCTGATTAATCAAAAGGAAAGATAGATTTAAATACCAAAGGTGATTTAGTTAGTAGTGAAGAGAGCAGCCTTATAAGGTTGCTCTCTTCACAATCAACTTAAACAGATTTCCAAGTCCTCATATTGTCAAAAACAGGTTTTGTAATTCGTGTTGCCTTATTTGGACAACCGCCATAAGCATGTACACCAACCGCATGCCGCTTTTCATTTCGATAACGCCAAATTGGGCTTCCACTATGTCTATTGAATGTATCTAACATGTAAAACAAACGTTGACTGTTGATATCCGTTATACGTCCTGCATTAAACCATTGAGTCCCCATTGGTTTGTCTTGTGCATAGCCACAGTTATTTACCAACAATCTATTCAAAGAATTATCAGAAAGTGCCGCAAATCCAAACCAACCAACACGATTGCCCAATGTGTCATCTGGTAGAATGATGCAACCATAATCATACTCTGGCTTATGCTCATCTATCCATCCTATTACACTTCGAAAAGAGGTTCCTACAGCAGACCCAAAAGGCTGTAGGGTCCCATTTAATCCAGGTATTACCTCAATTCTTTGCGCCCACCCACCTGCATCATGCTTATACACACAGTGCCCAGCGGTCATTATGGTACGTGGGCCAATAAACCAACCTGTACCGCCCGATGGTGAACCGTCACTTCGCGTTATAATCAGTTGGCATACCATTCTCCAAGGAATAGCGGCCGTTGCGTTAACTCGAACACGGTCGTCTGGTCCACAAACTGATTCTGGCTGTTCGTCCTCACCCTCGTATGCTGGGGGAAGATAAGTGTATAAGCTAGCATTGTTTTGATCCTGTACAGCTAGACCATTAGTCATGGCAGCAGAACTGTCAAATCCCTGAACATATTCCAAGCGCCCACCACCATGGGTTTCAATGTCAAACCCATCTTCTACAAGCTCAGCCGAAGAATCAGTTTCTTGAGTTCGTGTTGCAGAGTGAGTATCATCATTTGAAACTATATTGTGTAAATCTATCGTTTCTTGATCTAATTCTGGCAACGACAAATCTTCATTTTTTTTCATGAATTTCTCTCCAAACAAAACTATTTAATTTACATTTACACCAATTTCAGAAGACGTTAATGCATCTAATCTCCCAAATCCAAATCGAGAATCTCGGCCTGACTCGCCATAATCTTCGATTGAACCCAGCAAAATGCTTCGTATTGCAAAAGGATCACCCATCAAAGATGGATTAGCTGAAAGAAGGAGTGCGATTGCACCAACAACATGAGGAGCAGCCATTGAGGTCCCATTGAATGCCGCAAGTTCTGACCCTGGAACCGAGGATAAAACTTGTACACCTGGAGCGCTAATATCTGGTTTCATATATGTCAATGGCCCATAAAATGGTGACAAAACATCATGCCAAACCTCAATTAATGTTTGACCACTACTAAACCCTGCTGGACCATCTCCATAATGGGTGGCTCCAACACCTAATGCATATAAATCATTGCCTGGTCCACCACTAGTACCAAACCCCGAATTACCAATTGAAGCGACAACAAGACTTCCTGACAATGTGGCATTTAATATTGGCAAATTCCATAAAGTACTATAGCCTAGACCGCCCAGCGACATATTCACGACATGCGCTCCCTTAGCAACAACCCACTGCAAACCCGCAACAATTTGAGCATAAGATCCGCCAAATCCATTAAGCACAAGTGCAGAAAGCAGTTTAGCCTCTGGCGCAACACCAATATTTATTCCCCGGAAGTTCCGACCAACGATCGTTCCAGCAGTGTGTGTCCCATGTGATCCTGAATCGTTCGGGGCTGTGCCTAAGGGGTTTCCGGCAGAATCAAACTCCTCGAAAGCTGCAATCTTTCCTGTTAAAGCAGGATGTGTATCATCTACACCGGTATCCAAATGACCGACTAACACATTTTCGCCACGGCCAAAGCCACCCCAAACCTCAGGAGCTAATATTTTGGCAAGGCCCCAACTGCTCCCATCAATAATTTCAGGTGAATCTTCGAGTGGAGTATTCAAAATCTCAGGCAGTCGAAAAGTTGGATTTATGTCAATAGTTTCAATATCTTCATGGGATGCTAACTCTTCAATCTCATCACGAGTTCCCGTCACTGCTACCGTATCAGCTAACCATAGATTGGTGGCTTTTGGAGCAGCCCGCATCACTTTTGCCTGTGTACGGTTACGACTTTCTTGATAGTTTTGGCAAAATTCAGCACCTTTTCCATATCTTTTTTGTACTTGACCCAACAAATGAGAGCGTTTTGTTGCTAACTGTTCATTCATGAGTTGGTCTAACGAAAGTTCAGCTTCCTGACGACCCCGCATTCTCTGTTTTGTGCGTATCAAAACTGTAATCTGTTCTTCTTTTTTTGTCTGTGAAAATTGCTGTGTGAATGCTTCTGAAAACTTGCTTTCCAACATCTTTTGTCTCCTAGTTTCATATATTTAGGTGATAGATAACCTAACTACATATAATTATCGTCGTAGATGATTCCGATAGTTTTTTCCTTGATTGAAGAAGAATACCCTCCAAGCGATCCTATCAGAGCTTGACGCAATCCAATATTTTAAATTGGTTCATCACATCCGATAAATCCGGTTAAACTTCTTTCAGCCTAAATGATTGACTTATCAATCATTGAGCTGAAAAATTGAGTGGTTTGTCTGAAGACAGCCCTCCTTAAAACACGTTTTGGCACAACTATTCTGCCTTAGACAAACCACTCAGCCTTATTATTGGCAAATTTATTTATCAGCGGTGACTCAACTTTCGTCGTTTTTCGTCGCAAATGGGTCAAAATGCATCAAAAAGGAACTCAAAGAGCGTTTTTTTCTGTGAACTCATCTTATTTCTTATGGGGGTGTGGATGACTTCGAGGATGCGATGCAGGAGTTCCTATGTTATAGTTTTATTGTTCATTTAGGAGGTGGAACCTTTGACTTTGAAGGGGATCAATTTTTCAAAACAAGTTGAAGTTCGAATAAACAATGCCCTAAGGGCTTGGCATGCACCTGTAAGTGACGACAATAATCTTCTAAATGATCTCCTAATCGCCCAAGCATTTCAAGACACAACATCCACAGATATGTCAGGCAGCCAAGACCGAAGCGTGACAAACCAAATCTTAGAAGCCGGTATCCAGGAGCTAGAAACACAAGATGCTGAGATAGCTCAGGTTCTACGACTTCGGTTTGTTGAGAAAGAAAAGTTATGGGCTGTTGCCAATAATTTGGGGATAAGTGCCCAAACTGTCAGTCGTTTGCAAAGAAAGGGGATTAGGCTTCTCACTCTAAATATTCTGCACCAAGAAAATGAAAAAAGGGAGAATGTTATTCAAACGGTTGAAGCTGAGCTACCTCCCTCTACTTATACGCGACTGTTTGGTGTGCAGGAAACATGTCAAACGGTCCACCGCTTGCTTATGGATAAAACAGCACCGGCCGTTTTGGCCATTGTGGGTTTGGGTGGGATCGGCAAGACAGCAATTACCGATCGGCTGATTCGAGATCTTATTCCAACGTTTCATTTTCATAATATCTTATGGATACGAATTCAATACCAAACCCTATCTGGCAAGAATATCGACCCTTCCGTCACCTTTGAATATTTACTGACTGAATTGGCAAAAAAATTATGGTCTGATCAGGCAGAAACTTTCTCCCCACAGCAGAGACTTGTCAACATTCGCAAAGCGTTAAAAAATGATCCATACCTAGTGGTGATTGATAATCTGGAAAGCCAGAGGGATGCAGATTATATTTTAAATCAGCTTCATGGACTGACTCGACCAACAAAGTTTATACTCACCTCTAGATCTCCTCTAGCCGAGCAAGCATCAGTTTACAACTTTTATTTGCAAGAGTTGTCTTTACACGATTCAGTTGCTTTTGTTCGCTATCATGCTCAAGAGTGTGGTATTCACACTTTAGCAAACGCGTCTGATGGTGATTTAATTTCGATTTACCAGACATCGGGTGGCAATCCTTTTGCCCTAAAGCTGGTAGTCAGCTTATTAAATGTATTGCCCCTGTCTGAGGTTTTGAGCGATCTAACAAGCCATCGCACCGTTTCGATTGAGGGAATGTACAAGCACATCTATCGCCAAGCGTGGAAGGCTTTATCTGAAAACGGCCGTTTCCTACTCCAAGCCATGTCCCTTGTATCTGAAGAAGGGGGAACAGTAAACTATTTAGGAGAGATTAGCGGCTTGTCAAAAGATATTCTTTTACCTGCTTTACACGAACTGTTTTCTCGCTCGCTTATCGAGGTTCGTGGATCGATTAATGAAAAGCGGTATGGGATTCACCGCCTGACAAATTCCTTCATCAGCAGCGAAATAATCGACTTGCCTGAATGGTGATTTTAAAAATGACCATAGCAGAAAATTTGACGCCCAATAAAATCTTAAATTTCCAAATCGAGCGAATGCTAGCTTATTGGATTGAAGAGACGCGTCACATTGATGCAGACAGCTTGAAGAAGCTCGATTTCGAAAAACACAATCTTTTCCGAGCCGTTCAGATTGGATTGCGGCATAAGAGGGCGGGGGCAGAAACGGCCGTTATTCTTTGTCAAGCGGTGCCATTTGTGGCTCAGAGGGGATATTGGAAAGATTGGATTCCGCTTTTAGAGCAATCCTTACGCGATGCCAGGGTCCATTTTCCAGAAAAACAGGTGCCACTCATGATTAACTTAGGTCGCGCCTACCAGCTTGATCGTCAGCTTGATAAAGCGATAGCCATTCACTTAGAAGCTGAAAAGAGGGTTGACAAGCGGCTAGACACCCAGCTTTGGACCCAAATACAGCACGATCTATTGGAAGATTACTACTTTGACAAGCAGTTTACGCAAGCAAAAGCGGCGGGACTAGCCGCAATAGAGCGATTAAAAGAGAAAGGTGAATCAACCACATTACTAGCCAACTGTTACAAAATGATGGGCTCTGTCTCTTTTGAGTTGGGGGAATACACACAGTCTGAAACCTATTTTGATCAAGCAATAGCCAGTTGGCGCTTGCTAAACAGTCCAATACATTTAGCGCGCACGTTAAATGACAAGTCTAGGTTACTGATTGCCAACGAACGTCTTACCGAAGCCGAGATTTGCCTAACAGAAGCTGAGCGCTTACTTGCGCCCACAATGAGTGAGTTAGATAAATGTATGATTCAAATTAATTTAGGAAGTGTCTTTGCAAGTCAACAAAAGTGGAAAAAAGCTGAAACAGCCTTTCGAAAAACCAATTCACCTTACTTAAGGCAGTCGATTAACATAGCCTCAAAGGCAAAGATAACAAACAATTTAGGATATGTTCTATTTATGCAGATGAAATATGAATTGGCCGAAGGTTTTTTACATCAATCATTAAGCTATTGTCAGGAAACCGGGGATGAATTGGAATATGCCAATACATTGAGCAACTTAATCAATTGTTATCATGTCCGTGGGAAAAAAGAAGCTGTGTTACCTCTTTATAATGATTTGTTTCAGATTTTAGCAAAATATCCAGATAATCTTTTTGCCCAAAGATTGTATAAAAAATACAGAGAAAAGTATAAAACGCAGCAGGTGAAAAAAAAGTAGCCACGTTTAGAAATTGTGGCTACAGTTTTGAGAAGAAGAGCTACTGGCCTATCTATCGAACCAATAGCTCTCTATACGAGTCAAGCTTTAACACACAGAACTTGACGTCTGTGTTGAACATCCGTCAGCGTAAGCTGGCGGCACAATCAAAGTGGTACTTGTCAGGAGAGCCATCACTGCGAGGGTGAGAAGAACTGTCAAGACCTTATTTTTAATTGCTGAGAGCATCACGGAAACCTCCATTTTTAATAGAGGCTCGAATATGGCGCGCCGGGGTCTTACCCCCTCATGAGCTACTCAGAGCCAAAAATATAAACAATTTGAAAAAAAAGTGTGGCACTTCATTCAGCGCATCCAGCAATGCGACAGGTTTTGCTGGATGCGCTTTTCGGGTTATTGGCAACTAGAAAATTCTAAGTTGTTTTTCAATGAACCCTGTGATGCCCCCCTAAGCACGAGAGCGGGACATCTATAAAAACAAACGACAGCACATCAAAAATTTTTCATTCAATTTTAGAACTTTATTTTCGGGTCAGTACAGGCTGGGTTTTCCAGTCCTAATCATGATAAATAGGGTGATGGGGGGTCGGGGACCGGGGATCGGTGGCAATTGGGAAAACGGCGATTAACCTTAAAAGGTTTCAAATCGGCCCATCTGGGTGGGAGAACCCCACCCCTACCAATTCTTTTTTGTTTGCACGTATATGCTTAATGCGTGGGGTATTTAGCGGGGGATTTTTAGATCAGGTAAAACAATACAGACGGTTTCAGAACGTAGAGAAAGTAAATAGTGGTGTGACAAAAGGTTTTCAAATATAAATTCGTCATCGCTAGCATTGACGCTTTTTAACGGCTGGCTGTTGAGCCAGAGCGTGGCGCTCGTGAATAGATCAATATTCGGTGCTGAGATTGTCACATTGTACTTATGATTTTCTTGGCTCTTACAACATTGAAGCAGCAAAGTATAGTCTGATGCTTGGTACAATGTGATATTTTGCCGACCTTTATCATTATTTAAAGGGGAGCTACCTCGCCAAGCCAGCCCTTTTTGAGGATGCTTGCTTGATGATCTAGGTGGCAAACCATTATTGTTGATCAACCCATTCAGCTTTTCTGCCAATATCAATTTGATGCGACCCAATTGAGAAACTTTAGGATACTCAAGCCCCTCATGGTTTTTGGGCATCAGCCACATTGCCAAACGGCGTTCTTGATAGGCTAATTCATGGGCTCGAAACAATAATGGGGCTTGATTTTCAATCCTATTGGCGATCTCGGCAGATACATCCCCTTCGAGAAAGGCTAAAAGAACAGCATCACTGATTTGAGGTTTATTTTCGTTTGTCAATTTGGTTTCCTCTGGACAATTCGTGTAAATCACAAGATTTATTGCATGCGTGGGTGTTAAATGTGATTTACTCTAAAAGAAGCGAAACGGCCGTTCAAACTTCAACCATTCGTCTCCATGTTAAATAAAGCGTAACGTTTGAATATGTTCATTCAACTCTCCTAATCTAGAAATCGTTTCAAGCTAGGATCTTTGCGCAAGCGTCGCATAATTCTCAAACGGGTTTGATAAAGGTCTGTGGGGGTTTTTAGCAGATTGGGGTATTTTGCCTTAATTTGGGCCGCTTTTAAACCCAGAATGTAGGTTGCATAAAAAATAATTTCTTCTTTTTCATTATGCAAATGTTGCTCTATCTGTTTGAGCAAGGCTTGCTGCCATTCTGAAAATTCGAGACTTTCGCCGATATTGTGTGGGATAGCGATGCTTTCTTCTCTCGGACCCAGTGGCTCGGCTTGTTTACGTAACTGTGATTTGGCGATGTCTAAAACGGCCGTTCGGGCACATTCTGACAAAAACCCCATAATCGCGCTGATATTGGGAAAACGGCCGTTGAAATCTTGCTCCTGAATCCCCTTCAACGCTTTAAAAAAACGCGTATAAACATTATTTGTTAGCCCGTCGATTGGCTCATCAAGCAACGGAAAAGCTGGCTGCCTCTGCAACCAGAACCGAATCAGACCTTCATATTGATAGTAGATCAACGTCCAAGCCATCTGCTTGTCATGCACCACAGCCTCGCGAAACAGCTCATAGCAATAAGAATGGGCCTTGTCTCGCTGCTCTCGCGGCCGAGTTTCCTCTTCTTGACAGAGGCAGCCCAACTCTTCAATGGGAATACGTTTAACCTTTTCACCTCTCATAATCTTCTCGCTTTGGTAACCTTTTTCGCATGGAGACAAAACTAACAGTACTGTCTCCATGCCCTTACCCAAGATAAACGAGGTGAAAACGATTTTCTTACAAATTAGTTGGGTCTAATATTTCGGTCATCTGGATCTATTTTTGGAATTTCACCAGTACCAGTCCCAACAGCCATCCTCACTGAGCGATCTGACTTTAGATTATCTAATACGTCATTTGGGGTATCGTCATCTTCTCTATTTTTTGTCGGGCACGACAATTCATTAGCAAGATGTGCCGTTGCTCGCCCTGTTGCAAAAGAAGAGCCAGCCCACTCTGCATTTCCAGTTGTATTACATTGATGATTTGGGAAAACAGGTGCAGTATAAACACCTTCCACACCACAATTCTCTTTAGTATATTCACCATCAACTTCACCCCCAAAAGCACAAACATAAGATTGAGAATTGGACGGTACATTCGAATAGATTGCTCGACAATCAACTTTATCCAAAGCAACAACACCTGTTACACCATCAAACCGAGCTGGATAACGGGCGTCATAATCTCGAACACCTTGATTACTGTCATTTCCAACAGACGCAAATATTGTGACATTTTGATGAGCACTTGTCATCATATTTACAAATTGAAGCAGATCGAGGAGGCCTAAAACTTCTTCTGGAGAATCGGCTCCGATTAAGGCAAAAAATAACGCAATCACATCTTTATCAAAACTTGTAAAGACAAACCCAGAAAAATCCTCCTTAGGTAAGGGTGGTATAGTAATACAAAAACTGCAATTAATTATTGTATCTATTATTTCTCCTAAGGAATTAAG
>JBCCFD010000059.1:0-25238 GCA_039029915.1 Chloroflexota bacterium | reverse complement strand
CATTGCGTTTACCATTGATCTGGCCGATTTCGATGCTGAGGTCGCCCACCTTGAAGCGCTCGGCCAAGCGGTCCGCACGTCTACGCACGCTTGGGTGCAGTGGCGCAGTCTTTACCTCAACGATCCGGAAGGGAATTTGGTGGAGTTTGTTTGCTTCGATCCGTCGATTGTGGAAGAAGGAGATGAGTGATATGGGTCAGACTGGTGATATTACTAAACCAATATACCAATATACCTCACCCCATATCCAGTAACCCTTTCACCGCAAGATTCGGGTGGAGAAACGGCCGTCTCTCCCCTACACTGTCATCATGTCAACAACTACTACCTATTCTCAACAATCACAAGATTATTATCGTATTGAGCAAGCGATTCAATATTTGGAAGACAACTTCCAAAATCAGCCCAATCTCGACGAAATCGCTGAAAGCGTTCATCTGAGCAAGTATCATTTTCAGCGTCTTTTCAAGCGGTGGGCAGGTGTGACGCCGGCCCAATTTTTGCACTATCTCACCATTTCCTACGCCAAAGAGAAGCTGTCGCAATCCCAACCCGTTTTAGAGACGGCGCTTGATGCAGGCCTGTCCGGCTCTGGTCGACTACACGACCTGTTTGTGACGTTCGAGGCGATGACGCCGGGTGAATATAAGCAGCGCGGGTCTGGTATCAAGATTCGTTATGCTGTACATCCAACCCCCTTTGGCGATTGCCTCATCGGTATGACAAATCGAGGTATCTGTGCCCTACGCTTTTTGAATGAAGCAAATCGAGAGGCAGAAATCAGTGGCCTGCAGGCAGAATGGCCTTTGGCTGAGCTGGTGTGGGATGAAGCAGAAACGGCCGTTGTTATCGACGCTATCTTTGCTCAGGCCACCCCCCAAAAACCATTCCATCTCTTCTTGAAAGGCACCAACTTCCAAGTGCAGGTGTGGCAAGCGCTGCTCAACATCCCATCGGGCCAAATTGTCACCTACTCCGGTTTAGCTGAGCAGATCGGAAAATTAAGTGCCACCCGCGCCGTCGCTAGCGCCGTCGCTAAAAACCCAATTGGATACCTTATTCCTTGCCATCGCGTCATCAGCAAGGCGGGCAAGATGCATCAATACCGCTGGGGACCTTCGCGCAAAAAAGCGATTGTCGGCTGGGAAGCGGCGCAAGTTGGGTAAGGTTTCGTCTTCTTGTGAAATGTTTAGCAATTCTAAAAAGTATGTTCTGGTTGACGGCCGTATCCTCTGACGTGTATAGTGAAGCGTAACAGCTGTTACTTTAATAAGCAGATTGGCCTCCAAATTCGATCGAATTTGGACCCAACCAAAGGAGAGTAAAAGTGTTAGAACCCGACCACTTTTGCTGGCTAGCTAGAAACGTTGTGCAGAGGGCGTTCGCTTAAAGCTTAAAGAGGAAAGACGGAGAGCAAGAAAGGCGAGGCCAACAACGCCGGTGAGACCGGCAAAAATCGCTTTTGGTTAGCTAGCTCCCAAGAAAATACAATTTGTTTATCATTCAGAGCTCAGTCTTACAGGCTGGGCTTTTTTATTGCTTAGGTTCAACTGGCATTTGGCCAAGAATCCAGCCTTCGACTTTTTGGAGAATAGGATCAGTGGGTTCAAACAACGGCCGTTTACCCAGCACCACCTGCAGCATTCCCAGCACCCCCACGCAGGCATCAAACGCATCTTCAGAGGCAAACCCAGTCATTAGTTGGGCTTGAGCTTCATTAGTTAAATGAATAGGCATTTCCCGCAGAGCCTGTTGTAATGCTCTCACCTGAGCCTGACGATCGGTGTCGTTTCGCTTGCTTTGCTTTGGGCCAAACTGAACGCCAAGCCAATCATAAACCTCAGCAGGATAGGTTTCAGCAAGCACAAATTGGGAGTTGTCCAATAGCTCAAAGAGCGAGCCAGAAAAGGGCCAAATTTGAAGCTGAGCCAGATGAGGCAGAATAAACGATTGCCAACCGGTAATGGCCGCCTTGCCCACCTGCTGCGCCCCCATTGTCCAAAAAAGAGGGGCCGCCGCCCGCCGTCCCGGCCTTGGCAAATCGCATTGGCGGCGAAGCTGGTTTATATCGTCTACGACCAAGCCGTCTAGGAGGTGCTTCTGAGAGGTGCCCCCGGCTCGCTTTGGATAAAACGGCCGTTTTAAACCAATCTCCTCTGGTTTTTCAGCAACCTCATAAAATTGGGACCACGGCCTGACCTTTGTTTTCGGCAGCCACTCCAAAAAGCTCGAAATCTGGGCGCTCTCAGCATACATTTTCGGCAGGCCAATTGGGAAATCAACGCCAAAAAAGATACAGCCGTTGTCTCGACACTGCTGCTGCAAGTGATGAATCAGTTGAGAAAGCTCAGGAAGCTGTTGGGGGGGATGAAGCAGATAACGGCCGTTTTCCCGCTGGGCTATCATCATAATCCGCTTTGTGGAATGAAGGCTCCAATCCGCATGCACAACCAGATCAGGCAAAAACGTCACGCTGGTTTTCCCTGATAGACCGCTTCCAATTCGGCGGCGCGTTTGGCCCAATCAAACCGGTCGGCTTGCTTCTGAGCGGCAGCCGCCTGTTGATGACGCAAGGTTTCATCTTGGAGCAGGCGACAGATCCCGCTGCTAATTGCCTCGGTTTGGCCAGTCGGGTAGAGATACCCATTACTGCCGTTATCAATATACTCACTGACCTGTCCAACCATCTCACCCACCACGGGTAGCCCAGCGCGAATCATGTCGGCCAGCTTGACGGGGCATTTGGTGCGATTGAGCAAGCTATCTTCCATCAAATAGATACCAACATCAGCAGCGGCTAAATAATCAACGAGGTCTGCTGGCTCAAGCCAGCCCGCGTCAATCACGCTATCTAGCAAATTAGCGGTCGTAAACTGCCGTCGCAGGGCATCGGCTTCATCGGCAAATAGACCCGACCCGATTGACAATATTTTTAAATCAGGAACGGCCGTTTTGACCTGCTGCAAAATCGCGACCAGCCGCTGGGTATCAAATTCAAAGAGGCGGCTGTATAAAAGAAGTAACGGCCGTTGCCCCACACGAAGTTTTTCACGAACGGACGCTCGTGCCTGATACCAAGCATCGCTAGCTACGGGATGAACCCCATCAAACCCGGCGCCATTGGGGCAGTACAACAGCTGGTTTTGGGGAATCCCCATGCTCAGGCCAATCGTTTCTAAGGCTCGACTGGCGACAGTTAGATGATGGCAATGGGTCATCCCCCACTGCTCCTGCCACGCAAAAAATCGCTTTTGGATAGGAGAGTAAGGATTTTTATCGTTCCAGCCGCCAGCCCCTTCCCAGTCGTCGCTATCCATGATCAGGCGAATTTGATTGCGCCGCGTTTGCCACAGCCACCAGGCCGCCAAGCCACTGTACGCTTTTGGCTTAAAGCTGTGCACCACATCAGGCTGCCAGCCCGTCGCTTCAGAAACCAATCGTTGGGTTATCCCAATCGTACCGCCTGACAAGGAGACGTATCGAATGGACACACCCTTCTCATCCCAACGTCGATCTGCTTCTTGAGGGGTGTGCCAGGGTGGCATAAACAGGCGCACCTCGTGACCTCGAGCCACCAGCGATTTTGCAAGGGGCAACGCTCGACTGTACATGGTTTTATTGGGATGAAACCCAAACGGGCCAATCATGCTGATTTTCATTGGTGTGAGTATAGCGATTGGCGGGGTTGAGGGCTAGGGGAGAGGGGATAGGGGGGCAGTGCATCGTTATTTGGTAGTCTGTTCTGAGATTGTTGGGTGATTGGGTGATTGGAGGATTGGGTGATTGGTGAAATCGGTGAAATCTGCATACCGTTTTGCTTCGCTCGTCTATTTGTAGAGAAAATATCTAAATAACCCCGTGTGCAAGTTTCAATTATCTGGTGTGATAATTGTCGTAAGGACATAGCATGCTATGTCCCTCCCAGTTGAATTTACAAGAAAACCTGCACATCGGGTTAAATAGGTGACTTCTTTCACAACTTAGCATGACTCTAGCAACTACGAAATATTTGACCAAAAAGGCACCATAAGCTCAAGTCACAATAATCAAAGTCCATCAACTGATTTGGCATCCCATTGGCTTACTGGACTTTATTGCTCACAAAACAAAACCTTGGAGGTCAAAATGACACTTATCGCAATTACATACATCTTCTATGTGGTCGTCAGCATCTCAATTACCATTTGGGTAGCGAATACTTTGTTCAAAAACGGCCGTTTATTCCTCGTCGATTCCTTTGGTGGCAACATCGAAATTGCAGACGCTGTTAACCAGCTGCTGCGGGTCGGTTTTTACCTAGTCAATGTCGGGTTCGTTTCGATGTATCTACGGTTTGGGGAAGTGCCCACAAACCTTGTTGAGGCTATTGAGTACATTAGCGTCAAAATTGGCGTTGTCCTGCTCGTGCTGGGCGGCATGCACTTTTTCAATATGTTTAACTTCTCAAAAATTCGCAGTAAAGGGTTGCGTAAAAAAGAAACGGCCGTTGACAAGCAAAACCCTGACCCTGCTCCTGAATTAGCCTCATGAGCTACACAGGAAACTTCTGGCGTGGCAAAATAATCGGGATATTTATGGGCGCAATATTCGGCGTTTTAGGTGGGCCAATTGTTGTGTTTACGTACCCTGAGCATTTTAGAAATCTATTTGGTAATATCAATCCAGCCGTTTTTATTTCAATATTTGGGGGTGCGATTTGGGGCGGTTTGCTTGGGGCCGTGATTGGAACGGCCGTGGGCCTCTTCCTAGCATGGAGCAAGCAGCCTGAATTCGGCTCAGTGATTGGATTATTTCTCGGCAGTATTATTGGCATCTATCTCATCACGCTGATTGCCCCCAACGAAGGAATTGGACCGCTATTTCTACCGCTGCTGGGGCTGATTTGGGGAGGATATATCGGTTGGGGCAGTGGATATGCCATCGAGAGAAAAGCCAATGCCCACTAAATTTGCCACTAGCCAAGCCCAGCAAATGCCGAGAATGAAAGGCAAAAAGATGGCTGACCAATTTACTTCTTTGAAAGTTTGGGTCAGCCGTTATAATTTTTGTATGATAGAACGGCCCTCTGATCTTCTAATCCGAACGTATCAATTTGCCATCGGTTTAAAATTTGTCGGCGCACTCGTAGCGATCGGCCTTTCCTACATTTTGATTCGCCAGTGGGTGTTTGATGGTTGGGCAATGGCTCTGATCACACCCATTATCTTACTTTTACTGTTGGTTGACTGGCCCAACAGCGATCGCAACAAGCGTCTCGCCGTCGCTTTGGCCTTCGGCATTTTAGCCCCCCACATCGACCTGACGTACAGCGTTTGGTATCCACGCACTGAGCTATTGGCTAACCCTCGCTTTATTGAAATCGGGTGGTCACTGCAAGACGTTAATCGGATTCATGCAATGGGGCAATTTTTTATTGTGGTGCCAGTCATTTTAGCAAGCTGGCAGTTTAAAGTTCGAGGTTTCTTGGGCGCGCTCGCGCTGGCTGGGCTTGCCTATACGCTAATGCCGCTGCTTCTCAAAGCCGATTCTCTTTTTTGGGGGATTTATGCGGTACGTGGCTTCGTGCTTTTGGGCGTTACCTTGATTGTTGGGTTTATCACCGGCACATTGGCAGAATCTCAGCGAAGTGCCAATGAGAAGCTTCAAGAAGCGAACCAGCAGTTGGCCGCTCAAGCGGTGATGATGGAACAGCTCGCCACCAGTCAGGAGCGCAACCGTTTGGCTCGAGAACTTCACGATACGCTGGCCCATTCCCTTTCAGGAACGGCCGTTTCCCTTCAAGCGATCGGCACCCTACTCAAACACGACCCTGAAGCCGCTAAATCCGAACTCGCTTCTGCCCAATCCCAAATTCGTTCAGGGCTATCAGAAGCCAGACGAGCCATCACAGCCCTGCGCGCTTCCCCGCTGGAAGAGCTGGGTCTGGTTGGGGCTATTCAGCAGCGGGCGGACAATATTAGTGAACGGGCGGGTATCAAGATAAACAGTACCCTAACCGAGCTGTCAGCCTTATCACCGGAAGTCGAGCAAACGATCTATCGAATCTGTGACGAATCATTAGTCAACATTGAAAAGCACGCTCAGGCTAAAAAGGTTGATCTCACGCTATCACAGTCACCAGCCCATATCGTTCTCAACATTAAGGATGATGGCGTGGGGTTTAGCACCCATCACTCAGAGAAAAACGGCTGTTTCGGCCTTATCGGCATGCAAGAACGCGCGGATCTGATCAAGGCTGATTTACAAATTACTAGCCAACCGGGAAGTGGGACAGAGGTTGTGTTGAAAGTGGCAAAGTAGCAAGATGGCAAGGTGGCAAAGTGGCAGGTATCAAGTTACATGTTGCAAGTAACCATTGCCATCTTTTCTAATAACCAATAACGAATAACCAATTACCAATGACAAAAGGTTGCTATGCTAAAACTTATCATTTGCGATGATCAAGATGTGGTCCGAAAAGGGCTTAATACCATTTTTCAATATGAAGAAGCGATTGAAGTAGTCGCTCTGGCCGAAAACGGCGAAGAGGCGGTTAAGCTAGCGGCCCAGCATAAACCAGATGTTGTCTTGATGGATTTAAAAATGCCTGTCCTTAACGGCATTCACGCCACGCGCAAAATCCGCACCGCCTTGTCTAACACAAAAGTGATTGTCCTCACGACCTATGATTCAGATGATTGGGTGTTTGACGCCATTCGGGCGGGCGCTTCGGGCTATTTGCTGAAAGATGCAGAGAGTGAGGAGATCGTAACGGCCGTTAAAGAAGCCCACCAAGGGCGCACCTACCTCGATCCAAACATCGCTGGAAAAGTGCTTAAGGCGTTTAGTCAACTCGATAAAACGCCTATCAAAAGAAATAGCGACGATCCCATCCTTGAAAGGCTAACCGAGCGCGAAATGTCGATCCTGCGTTTGATGGCCCAAGGTAAGCCTAACCAAGAAATCGCTGGAGAGCTATTCCTCGCGCCGGGCACGGTTAAAAACAACGTCAGCCAGATCCTGAGCAAGCTCCATGCTAACGACCGCACGCAAGCCGTCCTAACGGCGTTGAAGCGGGGTATTGTGGATTTGGAGTGATGGGGGATTAGAGATTGGGGATAATTGGGGAATGGGGATTGGGAATTTGTAACTGATGTTACGCCATACACGCAAAATAACTGACTGTCATTTCGAACACTATGACATTGTCAAGGCGAACTAAAGACTTGAGGTGGTAAGGATACGAAATCTTTAATAAAAGGTTGACGAGAACGCAGAACCGCACAAATGACGCGAACCAATCGATTCGCCATATTGTTAAGAACGACAGATTTGGGTTTGCCAGCCGCAACTTTGCGCTCAAAGTAGCGACGAGAAGCAGGATGATGAGTCCGGCGAGAGCGTGCGGCTAAATGGAGCAGTTTGCGAACAGTAGCCGGACCAAAATGGCGAGAAGTGGCCTGACGACGAACGGAAGAGCCACTACTGTGTTGGTAAGGCGAAATGCCTAAGTAAGCAGCCATAGTCTTGTGGTTAAGGGGGTCACGCAGGTTTGAAGACAGAACCACAATGTGGCTGGCTAGAAGAAGACCAACACCTGGAATGGTAAGCAAAAGGGCAATCTGGTGACCAAAGTCAGAATCTTGGTTGAACAACTGCTTAATTTCTTTCTCGATAGCGTCAATATTGGTTTTGAGGTGAGAAATATTTTGGTCAAGGAGCGCTTCCGCCAGCGGTGTGCGAATGGGCTTACGCTTTAGGGCTTGCTGCGAATTGAGTTGAGCCGTTTTTTGACGAACAAACTGCTCTCTCAGCTGCAGAAGTACTTTAACCTGTTCAATAATCTCTTGTTTGGGAACAAAACGATGCAGTTGGTCTTGGAAACGAAAAGCATATTCCGCAATTTGGCGGGCGTCAACGGCATCTGTTTTATGACCGATAGGGGCAAAGGCTTGTTTGACCTGCAAAGGGGGTGCGACAGCCACCCACCACTCATGGGCAGAGAGATGATAGGCTAACCCTTCGCCGTAAACTCCAGTTGCTTCCATGCACAGGATAGCTTGGGTTGGCGTGACGCCTAATTGGCTTAACCAAGTCTCAAACGCTTCAAAGCCAGTTGTTTCATTCGCGAAGCTTTTTGGCTTGGTGATGATGTTGACAGGTGATTTGATGACACTGGCTACGAAGGTCGCACTGGCAATGTCGATACCAACATAATAGGTTTGTTGCATAAGGCACTTCCTTTAGATTGTTAGACGGCAAGCGGTAGATTGAACTGTCTCCATTAAGGGTCATTTTGACTGTAACACTATTTAGTTTCTGCTACCCTAGAGCCGGGTCTGGTTCGAAATTTAGCCTTGATGACTGTAGCGAAGCTTAGACTTTTTCGACTCTAGTTGCCTGCAACAAGCTTATTCTTGTTGCTCCTTTTAGTCTAATGGAGGGAAGCGATATTAGGAACTATCTTGGCAATAAATTGTCAAGCGACGAGAAATCGCTACTCTCTTTTCCTATTGGGACGATTTTTGGCAAACTTTACAGCGATTTCTCGTCGCTGGGCCCCTTTTTATTGAGGGGATTTTTATTTTCAGCTTCCCTCGAAATGACCAGCTTTCTATCAAAGGGCAAGTGAGTAACTCCAATTAGTAATTGGTTGTTAGGCAGGCGGCTGGTGGCAACCTACCACTTGCCGCCCCGCATCACCCTATCACTCCCTCACCCCCACACCTCATCACCCACACTTTGCCCCCCTTTCACCATCCGGTACAATTGCCCACATTGTGAAATGAGGCACTTATGGCTGATAAATATCCCGGTACCCAAGCTGTTACCAGAGCAATTCACCTTTTAAAACTGTTTGATGATGACAAACCCGTCTGGTCATTAAACGATCTCTCCGAAACCGCCCAACTCAACAAAACAACCACCTTCCGCATCTTGTCAGCCCTTGAGCATGAAGGGCTGCTGCGCCGTACGCCTGAAGGCAACTATCGCCTAGGGTCTGAAATGGTGGCCATGGGCGGGCGGGCCATGCGCTCCAATGAATTGCGCACGGTCAGTCACGCCTACATTCGCGAGCTATCTCAAACGACCAAAGAAACGGTGACCCTAGAAACACTGCATATCTCTCAAAACAATCCGCGAGATACGGCCGTTGATAACCAGTGGCACATGCTTGTTATCGATGAAACGCTCAGTCAATATCGCGTTGGTATTTCACAGTTCATAGGCAGCCGCCTGCCCGTTTACGCCTCATCTACCGGTCGCGCCGTCTTGGCCCATCTACCAGAAGAAATGAGGGTCGAATACCTGACCTTTACGCGAACCCCTTTTACAGACAACACTGTCATCACCCAAGAAAACCTCAAAAAAGAGATTCAAAAAGTGCGCAAACAAGGGTTTGCCATTGTCAAAAGCGAAATCGAAGTTGGCCTGATTGCCGTTGGCGCCCCCATTTTCGATCTTAATGGTGAGGTTCGCTCAGCCATCAGCGTTGTCGTGCCCAGTTTTCGGGTCAAGCGAGGCGATTTACCAGAGCTAGCCAAGCGGGTTGTAAGCACGGCCTCTGACATATCACATCGTTTAGGGTATCGTCGCTAGATACAGCGGATGAAACGGCCGTTCAACCCTCTGTATAACAGGTAGCAATTGTTGCTAACAAACTATTAATCATATACATTTGCGGCCTTGTAAAAAAGAGTTGTTAGAGGAAAAATCAGAATACAAGTTACACAAAACATAACGGGAAGAAGGAGAGCACATGGCACGTCGTTTTAACTTCATTGATATCGTTCTTTGGCTCATTCGAATAAGTATTATTGGCGTTGTACTTTTTGGCCTCTATGGCAAGTTTGTTAGAGGGGTTGGCAATAATTACGCCGCGACTGATTGGATAGACTTTTTTGTTTCTGGTTTATCTCAAGGAAGCTTATACGCTTTGATTGCTTTAGGTTACACCATGGTGTATGGGGTCCTGTTCATGATTAACTTTGCCCACGGCGAGTTTTTCATGGCTGGAGCAATGACCTCAGCCGTTTTAGTGGCTCTCCCCCTTGAACAAGCTGGCATAATCGAAGAGTGGCCCATTCTCAGCCTCATCGCCATTTTTATCAGCGGCATGCTCGTCTCTTTAGCCGTGGCGGTGCTAACTGAGCGAGTGGCCTATCGCCCATTGCGGGGTGCGCCTCGGTTGGTGCCTTTGATTACGGCCATTGGGGCTTCCTTCTTTTGGCAATATTTCTTCAGAGGACTTTATGGTTCCTCGCTCGTTCCCTTCCCCGAATTTGCCATGTTTGACGGCAAGATTGAATTTTTCGGTCTTGATTTTCAAAAAACAGATGTTGTTGTGATTGTGACCTCAATCGTGGTGATGGTTGCCCTCCAGCAGTTCGTCCAGCGCACCAAAACCGGCCGTGCCATTCGTGCTGTAGCAGAAGATAAAGATGCAGCCACGCTTATGGGTATCGACGTCAATCGAACCATTACCATCACCTTTGCCATTGGCGCAGCGATGGCGGGTATTGCCGGCGTTCTTTTTGCCATTGTTTTCCGTCAACTGAACTTTATTATGGGATTCATTCCCGGCATTAAAGCGTTTACGGCCGCTGTACTTGGTGGCATTGGCAGCATTCCTGGTGCGGCGCTTGGTGGGCTTTTCCTCGGTGTGATTGAAGCGATTGGCCCCCCCCTGTTCCTAGAGGGACTTGGCGTGGCGGGGTCTCATCAGCTTAAAGACGTGATCGCCTTTACCATGCTGGTGCTTGTGTTGATTTTTAGACCTCAAGGGTTAATTGGGGAGAAGCTTGCGGAGAAGAAAGCCTAATGAATCAAAAAACGCTTCGTGAGACATCAAGAATGGGCTTGATTGCAGGTGCCGTCATTTTATCGGTCTGCATGATCAATATCGTTGAATCATTTAATCAACGGGATATTATTTCTGAGCGGTTTACGCTAGGCCAGCTTCTACTTTTTGCGGGGGCGGTCATCGTCGGCTATTTAGCGGTAAAAAGCTTAGAGAATGAGCGTCTTCCAGCTAAGCTCATTCATGGGGCTCTGGCCGGGGCCTTGGCCGGCGTTCCGCTATTACTCCTCACTTTACTCACGCTCGTGTGGGTCAATATTCGGGAGGCCTTTATCAACGTCTCCCCCGACCTGATTAGCATCATCACGTTAGGGCAGGAAAACATCGTTATCGGCAGTTTGGAGCTGATTGGCATTTATGGCCTTTTGGGCATTGTTGGTGCCTTAGCCACCATCATCCCGGATGCGATTCGGCGGGCCCTTTTGCTCGGGTTGGGCTGGGCGTTTGGCCTTGGCACTATGTCCGAGATTTTGGTAAATATTTTGCGGCCACGTCTCAGTTCTGACATGATGGACCGCATTTTCGGCCGCGACGGCATCCAGCAAAATGCATTTATTGCCATTTTCCTTCTGATTGCGATTGTATCCTACTGGTGGAATTTAGACGGCCGTTCCCGTTATCAAAACATACAGGCCAACATGACCGCCCAACAAAGTCGTCGAACTAGCTGGGTAAGCGGCATTTTGCTGTTCCTCTTTTTGATGATTTTGCCCTCCCTACTCGGCATTTACCTAAGCGAAATCTTTAATAATGTTGGCCTGTACATTCTTATGGGATTAGGGCTCAACATTGCGGTAGGTATGGCGGGGCTACTTGACCTTGGCTATGTAACCAACTTTGCGGTGGGCGCTTACATCATGGCCCTCTTGACCACCGGCAGCGAATATGGGGCGGCAGAACCGTTCTCATTCTGGATTGCGCTGCCAATCTGCGTAGCGGCGGCAATGTTTACCGGCTTCTTCTTCGCGCTGCCCGTGTTGAAGATGCGTGGTGACTACCTAGCTATTGCGACGCTTGGGTTTGGTGAAATTGTGCGTATCTTAGCTCGGTCTGATGCGCTCAAGGAAACGATCGGTGGCGCACAGGGCATTTTGCAAATTCAACAGGCTAAAATCGGTGGCTTTGTGGGTGCACAATTAGCAACCATCCTGACGCCTATTAACAACTTTTTAGCCCGCTGGGATTTAAGCATTTTATCAGGGGAAGAAGGGGAAATTATCTTTGGGAATCCGCCCCAGCTTTACTATCTCGTTTTGGTTGGCTGTCTAATTATGCTGATCATCTCACGCCGACTCAACAATTCCCGAACGGGCCGACGCTGGATGGCCATTCGCGAGGATGAAGATGTCGCGGCGGCGATGGGTATTAACACCACGAATGCGAAAGTCATTGCGTTTACGCTCAGCGCGGCTTCAGGCGGTTTGGCTGGCGCCATCTTTGCAGCCAAGCTTGGCTCAATCTTCCCACACAGCTTCCAGCTTTTGATTTCCGTCAATGTACTCAGCCTCATCATTGTAGGCGGCTTGGGCAGTATCCCCGGCATTTTTGTGGGCGCGTTTGCGCTGATTGGGGTGCCTGAGCTTTTGCGTGAGTTCGGAGAGTTCCGCCTTCTATTCTACGGTATTGCGCTTATCGTTATGATGCTGGTTCGTCCAGAAGGGCTGTGGCCTTCAGAAGCACGCAAACGAGAGCTTCAAAGTTCGGATGGTCCACCAACGGCCGTTCCACAGGGGGGAGATTAATCATGAGCAATATTTTAGTTGCCAATCAAGTTGTCAAGCGGTTTGGGGGGCTTGTGGCTACAGACCACTTTGATTATGAGCTACCAAAAGAGATGATCGCGTCCATCATTGGTCCAAACGGGGCTGGCAAGACCACCTTCTTTAACTGCCTAACCGGATTCTATCAAGCGGATGAGGGCAAAATTGAGTTTGAAGGGCAATCACTTGTTGGCCCAGAATCGCATGAAATCACTCAAATGGGCATCTGTCGCACCTTCCAAAACATCCGCTTATTCAATAACATGACCGTTTTGGAAAATATTATGGTTGGGCAAGAGCCACATCTTAAGTCAACGTGGCTTGGGGCCTTGTTTAACCTACCCAGCGTACGAAAAGAAGAAGAAGAGACGGAAAAGCGGGCGCGCGAACTTCTTAATTATGTGGGGCTGCAGGGGAAAGGGGACTTCCTCGCTAAAAATTTGCCGTACGGCGACCAGCGCCGCTTGGAAATTGCCCGGGCTTTAGCAACGAAGCCAAAGCTCTTGCTGCTTGATGAACCAACGGCCGGGATGAACCCAAATGAAACAGCCACAACCACTGAATTTATCAAGCGTTTGCGTGATGAGCTTGGTATCACGGTATTGATGATTGAGCATGACATGCGGGTTGTGATGGGGATCTCTGAAAAGGTAACGGTGCTGGATTACGGCCGTAAAATCGCGGAAGGGTTGCCACACGAAATCCAAAACGATCCGACCGTTATTGAAGCGTATTTAGGAAAGGGAGCGGCAGGCGCCGTTACAAACGGATAATAATCTTATGGCCTTACTTGAAGTCAATGATGTACACGCCTATTACGGCAATATTCACGCCCTCAAAGGGATCAATCTAACCGTTAATGAAGGGGAAGTTGTCACCCTGATTGGGGGGAATGGCGCAGGTAAAACAACAACCTTGCGCACGATAAGCGGGCTAATGAGTCCTCAGCAAGGTGACGTAAAATTCAGCGGGGAGGATATCGGTGAATATCCAGCCCACAGCCTTGTCTCTAAAGGGATTGTGATGGTGCCAGAAGGGCGCGGTGTTTTTGCCAAGCTCACTGTTGAAGAAAATCTTGAAATGGGTGCCTTCCATCGCAACGATCGAGACGGCATTAAGGAAGATATCGAGCGCTCCTATGAAATGTTTCCACGTTTAGGCGAACGGCGCACCCAGCTTGCGGGCACGATGTCAGGTGGGGAGCAGCAGATGCTGGCCGTAACGCGGGCGTTGATGTCTCAACCGCGCCTGCTCCTGATGGATGAGCCATCGATGGGGTTAGCCCCCGTCCTGGTAGATCTTATTTTTGAAGCGATCGAGCAGATTAACCAAGAGGGAATGACTATTCTTTTAGTTGAACAAAATGCTCATATGGCGCTTCAAGTCGCCAACCGTGGCTATGTTCTTCAAACGGGCGAAATCGTGTTAGCCGACAAAGCCAATACGCTCCGAGATGATCCGACGGTCCAGAAAGCGTACTTGGGGATTGACTAGAAGAGAGAAAAGAGAAGAGAGAAGAGAGTAGTGAGCGTCGCATTGGTGGAGAATTCAAGCAATGTTTTGCTTCGCTTGATTGGCAAGCTGTTCGTCAATCAAAAATCGTAAATCATAAATCTCCTTCATTCACTCTCTTCTCATCAAGCCTTGCCCCCCCTTCTTAGATTGCTATACTCCTCTGCATGACTTTTAGCACTCATAAAATAATTCACTTTATATTATTTTGTTTACTTGGGCTAATTTTGGTAGCCTGCTCACAGCCAGAAAACAACGAGGTGGCTGAAACGGCCGTTCCCGCTACCGCTACCCCTCAAATTGCCCCCACTCCCATTGAAGACCTTTCAGATCCAAACTTTATCGTTATTGCTACCGATGCTCCCAATCTGCCATACACAAACCTCAACGAGTTTGGTGAAGTCACGGGGTTTAGCGCGCTGGCCCTGAGTGATATTATGTCAAATAGCGGCCTGTCCTATGAACTGGTTGTAACCCCAAATGAGGGGGTTCTTGAAACAATTGCCGCTGGCTCCAATAAAGATTTTGACGCCGTCATGACGAATCTTGTGATTCCTGATGTTAATCCTGCTGGCATTCAATACACTGCGCCTTATCTTGAAGTTGGGCAGGTAGTGGTGGTCCTTGTAGACAATCGTACCCTGAATAGTTTTGCTGATTTAGGGGCAGGCGATCGGGTCGGTGTCGTACAAAATAGCTGGGGAGAAACGGCCGTTGCTGAATTAATGCCAGCAGTTTCCATTGATAACACCTACGAAAACGAGGTAGCTGCCCTGCAAAGTTTGGTTGATGAGCAATTAACGGCCGTTGTAATCGACAGCACCAGTGCCGAATTTTTTACCACCCAATTTCCAGACCAAATTAAGATTATTGGGGGTGAAGGACGCTCAGCGTGGATCCAACAGCGTGGTTACGGCCTAGCGGTTGCCAGCGACAACGATACGCTTCTCACTGAGCTTAACAGCGCGATTCTCAGCCTGCAGAGCAACGGCGCTTTTGAACGAAACATGGCCACTCTCATTCCAACAGATACGCTCATCCCGGGTGAGCCAAGAGCCGGTACAGCCGCTGACGAACTCGTCATCGGTATGATTGGCGACATCGTCAGCCTCGACCCGTCTGGGGCACCAGCTCTTATCGATTGGGAAATTAAAAGCAACGTAATGAGTGGACTTTATCGCATCAATAACGGCAATGAACTAGAACCGCTTCTCGCTATTGACTTACCAACCATCTCTGACGATGGACTCGAATACACGGTTCGGCTCCGGCAGGGCGTCCTCTTCTCAGACGGCACTGAACTCACGGCTGAAGATGTAAAGTGGTCAGTCGATCGGGCACGAAGCTTAGGGAGCTTTCTAATCAATGATTACCTCAAAGACGTGGATGGCAATAATTTTGCGGATGATGATGCCGTTCAGGTTGTTGGGGAATATTCAGTGAAGTTTGTTTTAGATGAGCCGCTGGGGTATTTCACCAGCATCTTAGCCACACCAGCCTACTTCCCCATCAGCAATGAGTGCTTTGCCATCAATATCGACGACCAAAGCAGTTGCGGTGGCATCGGACCGTATCAAATTGTCAATTGGGCCATTGGAGAGCAAATTGAGCTGGAAGCCAATCCTAATTGGCCAGGCCGTCCTGTTGCTTCATTCGACCGCATCGTTGTGCGCTTTTTTGATGATAATGAATCAATTACGCGTTCCTTAGAACAGTTTCAATCGATCGATATTATCTGGACGGGCATGCCTTATTTTGAAATGCAAACGATTTTTGATAATTCTGAGCTTAATGGCGAGCTCAATTTACAGCTTTGGGAAGGCCCCCCCATCTTTAAAAGCTATTTGATATTTGACCATGATGCCGAACCTTGGGATAAGCGACGTGTGCGACTGGCAGCGGCGTATGCACTAGATCGGGATGCATTAGCGGCCCTGTTTGGTGGAAATCGCGCGGCGTTGTTCTCGCCGATTCCTTCCTCAGTTCCCGGTTACACGGCCGTCTATCCCAGCCGCAATCTGCCACAGGCCCGCTCGTTGCTCAACGAAGAGGGATTTTCACAAACCAACCCTTTGGCTATTGAGATCTGGTACGTTAGCGACGGCCGTTACTCAACGATCGAAGCCAGCTATGCCAACGAAATCAAGCGTCAATTAGAAGAAACCGGCATTTTCCAGGTCACCATTAGCGGAGCGGATTTTGAACAGTTCCGCCAACAGATTGCAGTTTGTAATTATCCCGCTTATCTACTCGGCTGGCCCTCGCCAGGCCGCCCAGCCAATTATCTTGACGTCACCAGCTGGACCGACTTCTTTGTACAAAACACAAGCAGTGGCTTTTGCTCAAATTATGAAAACCCCATTATGGATGGTCTTGTCGAATCGGCTTTGGAGCAAGAAGGCGAAACGCGTCTTAACACATATGGGCAAATTCAGCTGCAGTGGGCCCAAGATTTCCCCACGCTCGATCTTCTGGAAGAAAACCGCTTTGCATTAAGTCTCTCATCGATTGGCAATGTAACCATCGACGCAATGGGGCTGATGCATTATGAATCGTTGACAAAAGAGTAACGGAAAAAGATTTAGTTCAGACGAGAAACAGTGTAAAA
Organism: Chloroflexota bacterium; assembly: GCA_039029915.1. GTDB lineage: Bacteria > Chloroflexota > Anaerolineae > Promineifilales > Promineifilaceae > QQUD01. The sequence continues at coordinate 8,518 of JBCCFD010000059.1, read as the reverse complement.
ACAGGTCATCCTTGTGATATTTGGTTATTATTTACCATTTAGCGTGCCAATAACCAATACACTAATATACAAATTACCTCATAACTCAATTACTCATTTACTCTGCCGCTTGCCGCTTAGCCATTCGCCTCGCTCTGGGGCCAACAACTCGCTCGGTGCCATTCATCAGGCGTGAGATATTTGGGCGCAAGGCCCACAGCACAATGAGCCCACTTATTAGCCCCCCAATGATATAAGCAAATGTGGCATCGTATGGGACAATCCCCAGTGCATATAAAATGGTGAAGGCAACCACAATAACGAGCGCCATAGACATTGAAGCTACGGACGCCATGCCGACGGTGAGCAACATGACGATCATTAATAGGACGCCAATAGGGAGCATGGGCCACCAAACGGCCGTGCCCCAGCCTACATTTGGGCCAGTGCCAGCCCCCCCTTTCCACCCCATGAAAACAGACCAGTTGTGGCCAATGACGGATAATACGCCAGACGTAATGACTAACCACGGCATCAGCTCGGCCGATGCGCTGCTTCCCAAAAACAAGCGCGTTAGCATAACGCCTAAAGCGCCTTTAAATACATCACTAAACCCTGTGAGGACGCCAACGGCCGTTCCCGCTGCCCGCAGCGAATTGGTCCCCCCTGTTCGGCCACTACCCACATTGCGAATATCCTCACCGGTTTTCAACTTAACATAGATGTATCCAAAAGGAATAGCACCACATAAATATCCAATTAAACCAGCAATTAGCAACAACACAATTGACATAGTCTATTCCTCGCACCTTTAAACCGATTTATCTTCACTGTCAATTGTGTAAAACACGGCCGTTTACCGTAAGTTACACAACCCGAATTTCAACCGCTGAAACTGCACCATTTTGAATCCAGTAGCCTCGAACAGTAGGATGGTTTTTCTTCCGAAATGAACAAATAACATAAACCAATTCAGGGTAGGTTGCCTCAAGAATATCCGTGTGGGACGGGATATCAGGTCCATTCGGGTGTGAATGGACAACGGCTTGAATCAGCTCACCTCGCTCCTCGGCATCAATAAAAGCCTTGATTTGCGCCTCAGGATTCATCTCATACCGTGTCGGGCTGTGTAATCGGTTTTCAACTGGATAAAATCGAGAAATAATCTGCTCGCTTCCAGACAGCAAACCGCACCCTTCTTCTGGATAGACAGTTCTCAAATGAGCAATCATTTCCTCAAAAACAAGCTTGGGAAATTGTATAAAGTCAGACATGCTAAAAATACTGGGGACTGGAAAAGCCTCCTTCATGTTTGTTTCTATGTGAAGCCCCAAAAATAATTGGAAAAAGAAAGCACTCCATTTTGGTTTTCACCAAGTAAGTTTCACAAGTCTAATCTGCTTTACTCAAAGACATTTTGTAAAATTTACCTAAATCTTACTTCTGTTCAAATAAAATATAAAAACAAAAAGCTATAGCCCATCGACTATAGCTTTTAAGTAAATAGTAGCAACTATTTAAGGTAAAAACGCACAAAGTGCTGTTAGCTTACATAAAATAGCAGGTTTACAAATATTTATGGCTCAACAACGAATTCCGCAACCATGCCACCTTCGGCATGACCAGCAACAGTACACACAACCTGATAAGTTCCTGCAGGTGGTGCGTTAAACGTGATGGTTGCTGTTTCTCCACCACCAAGTTCACCAGTTGTCGCACCTGAAAGAGCATCAGCTTCTGTGGCTTCTAATGGGTCAACCCGCTCTGAAACGAGCAGCCAATTATGTTGCAGTGCCCCTTCGTTTGTAAAGTTGATGGTTACTTCCGACCCGGCCTTGACGGTTGCAGTATCAAGGTTGTAGCTAAACGCATCAAATCCAGTATAGTCCAAAGTAACACCTGCTGCTTCTTGAGGTTCAGCAGCCTCACCTCCGCCGCCACATGCAGCGATGACGATGGTAAGTATTAGTAACACCAGTGGCATAAAATATCGATTTTTCATTTAAAACTTCTCCTTCACAACCTTCGGTTAAGATTGTGCAAAATTTCACTTATGAAAATGATACAGCCCTTTTTCGACATCGTCTACCACTCTTAGACACCATTAAGGAATGCCCATCTCGAAGGTAATTCCCACAAAAAAAGCCAGTCTGCAAATACAGACTGGCCCATAATTTTCAATTATTGATTGGAACAATTAGTATTTTTGACCTTCTAACTTTATAGAAAAATGATGTCAAAATGGCCTTTTAAACTTTAAGTTTCATCCTTATTTATTGCCTAGCAATATTTATTTGATGAAACATTTTGGACTTAGTCAAGGGCATCGTAGCCGGGGCCTTCGGAGAAAAAGTCGTAATTTTGGTCAATATCTTCTGACAAATCAAAGACTTCACCACCCACCATTTGTTTTGCATTGAGCAACTTAACATCGTGCCCATTAACTTTCCCTTCAAAAGGCTGGCCGTCTGGCAAAAGCTCTTTTGTATTAACAATCCAAAGCCCAGCTGGGGCTTCAAAGTCAAGGGGGACTTCTTCTTCTGGAAAGATAGCTTCGTATGGGCATTCTGGGACGCATGCACCACAATCGATGCAGGTGTCAGGATCAATATAAAGCCATGGCCATTTTTCTTCAGGTTTACCTAAGACCATGCATTCAACTGGACATACCTCAACACAAGCTGTGTCTCGCAAACATAAGCGGGTCACAATATGGGGCATAGGTCGTCTCCTTATAATCTAGTCATCAAGACAGTATGCTTCTTGATTATTTGAGGAACAAAACAACGTTTGAAGCGTAAATCGTGCCAAATTTTTTCTCTTTGAGAAAAATTCCAATAAACAAGCCGTTATTTAGAGGTTGGTTGAAAATTAATTATCTTGCCACTTGCTGTTTGTGCAAATTAGTACAATCGAAAGATTGTTATATTGATTCTATCTAGTAGACATTTCTTTGTCAATCAAAGGAAGAGGCTACTCACACGGCCGTAAACCAACGATGCGGGGACTGTTCCAAAGTGGCGGCTGTCATTACTTTCGAGCGGGTTATCTCCCTGCAGGAAGAGTTGGTTTTGCGGAGAAACGGCCGTAATTCGCTTTAAAATCTTAAGGTGAGATTGTTCTGGGTGCTGCACCAACACAATATCACCCACTTTTGGGCGTGCGCGTCGGTAAGCTACCAAATTAACAAACACCTCATCGTTAGGGTTTAAGGTAGGTAGCATCGACCGACCAACGACACGAACCCGCTTTCTGAGCCGCAAGACCCATAAAAGAAGATCAAAATAACTGTAGATTGGAATAGGAGAGTGGTAAGACAAAACGAGGGGAAATAGATGCACGTTGCTGCAAACGCAACGCGCACCATCATCTACAAATTAGCTTGCGGTGTAGTAAGGAACATCCCGTCCCTTTGCGCCCCAGAACATACCGTGTATTTTTTCAACAGCTTCCATTAATGCAGTTGCATTTTCTAAGCTAACACCGGTTTTGCAAGCTGAGCACAATTTAGCCGCATTCCAAAACGTTTCATGGAGGTCTGGATAAGCTTCCAAGTGAGCTGGTTTAAAGAAATCAGTCCACAATACCAAAAGTTCATGTTTGGTTTTTGAGGCTTGATCTTCCTTAATGGCAATGTAACGAGACATGGTGTTCAAGTATTGAGCCATCGCATTAGCATCATCACCTGCAGGCGGTTCCAAAGCCAAGATTTTTTTGGTCATTGACAAAACAGCCTCTGCCTTAATTCGCGCATCTGCTGGATCATAAACACCACAAGGGCCATCACAATGTGCGTGTGCTTCCTCTGCTGGGAACCACGCTTTTATCATTGAAGTGAGATTCTTCATTTTTACCGTCCTTCCGAATTTGTACTGGAAAAAATTTATAGAAATTTCTACCTCTATAATATGCGCGATCGCTAATCCGTGCCAACAGAAAATGATTTTTTCAATACAATTCTAAACTGTCCTAGGGCGGGTAGAAAAATTAGGGGAATAAGGAAAAAGTGGAACGAAATAATTAGAACATGAGCTATGACGCAACAGCTTCATTTTTCCTCGAAACAAAGCCGATACGCCATAGCTAACCAACACCTCATCCTTTGATCGGTAACCTTATTGTTGAGGGGTCATTACTGCTAATCGTATCAACCCCCCATTTATCGAGCACTTCGTAATCCCACCAAAATCCACCCGGGCTACAGGCGTAGCCAGCGTTCTGAATCAGCTTGACTTCCTCATAGGTTAGATAATCTGTGGCAGGACTCAGGGCGTGAAGATCTAAACCTTCTACCATTTGTAGCGGATTGCGTACGCGGGTGATGTAAATAAAGCTCGTGGCAATATTTGGATTCATCTGTTTGACGCGCTGCAGTGCAAATTGGTCGAAGCTGGTTAGGATCACATCATTCACCATGCGAAAATCTTCAATCAGTTCAACAGTTGCTTTATCAAGGGCGGCATCAAAAACATTTGCACCGTGTTTTAATTCAATCATGAGATTAACACGGCCGTTTGCCCAATCGAGCACTTCCTCCAAAAATGGCATTTGCAATCCAGCAAAGTCATCATCAAAGTGACTGCCAACGTCTAAATTGCGTAAAAAGTGGGCGCTATGATCGCAAACCCGCCCCGGAAACCCGGTTTTGTAAAAAAGGTCGGTATCATGAAAAACAATCACTTTTCCATCGGAAGTGAGTTGAACATCAAGCTCTAAAATATCGGCTCCGCCAGCACAGCCAGCTTCAAATGCAGGAAATGTATTTTCAGGCGCAACAGCCATTGCCCCTCGGTGCCCAACTATCAGTGGACGGCCGTTAATTTGACATCGCAATTCTAACATGATGAAATCCTCCTAGATCATAATCGAGTCAGATTGATTCTTTATAGTTTTGATTAAAGTTTAGGGGACCTATGCCTGCTTGGCCCGATTTTTCCAAATGTTTTGTGGCGCACAAGAAACCATCTGGTATTCGGGAACATGACTGCCTTACGTTCCTGAGTGAATCATAGTTACTGAATTTTGAAATCGTTCTATCTGAATTTTTCTAACTGCCCTACATCCCCATGCGTTTGTGACAGAGTTCAATTCATAAGGGAACTATTCAATTCGTTTACAAATTGTCTGAATTGTTGAGTTGTTTGATTTTGTAAATTTTGAGTTTAATCACTAATTCTGCAAACTGATGCATCAATTATGTGATTCAACGAATTCAGCAACTATGATATGGTCACTATAATGAGATCTTCTCGCGGAACTTCTGACGATTAGCAAGCATTTCCTATGACCCATTTCCTAAAAACTGGGTCAGATCAAAACTAATTCTGCTATTTTCATCTCATTTGAAGAAAAACTATAGTGTTGCTTCAAACTTCTTCACTTCTGCTAATAGACGTTTGGGACGTCCATTGAATTCTCGCCAATCCACTTCTTGGCGAATAATCTTAATTAAAACGGATGCAAGTGCAGCGTTGACAGGTGTAGCAATGTTTAACTGTTTCCCGACCTGGGCAATGGCAGCATTGTGGTAAATAACTTCGCTTTTTCCCTTTCGATTGTTTAAGTCAATGTGGAATGAGGGCATTTTATCACCCCGTCCATTTGACACCACATTGCTTAAAATCGGCTTAAGCAATCCCCTTGGCATTCTACGCACGCCAAAAGCCAAGTTTTTTGCAGAGTAGCCGGGCAAATCAACCACAGAGAGTTTTTTAGCTTCCATGACCTTGAGCATCTCTTTAAGCATCCGAATTTCAAGGTCATACATTATTTCGGAACTATATACTGCTTTGGGAGACCGATTTAAGATGGCCGAGGAGGCGTTTCCCACAATATTCAACATTGCCTTGGACCATTTCATTGATTCAAAATCTTTAAACCGCGTGGTGGGGATTTGGGCTTTTTGAAACAGCTGTGCCCACGCTTTGATTTGCTGTTTGGGAGAAGTAGGCGCTAATGCAATTCCACCTTCCCTCTCAACTTTAATACGATTTGAGGTCTCTTTGCTAATGGGTAAAGTCACTGACCCTGCAATCACAGACTCTGCTCCAAATTGTTCAACAAGCTTGTTTTCAATCCCAATACCGTTTTGAGTGGTTAATATCTTTTTAGGATTTGGGCAAAAAGCAATAAGCGGATCGAGTGAGGGGAAAAGATCGTATGACTTCATACCAAGAATAATGAGATCATACTCTTGATTATTATTGAAAGCTTGGGGGATGGAGCTAGCCGTTTTGGGGCGTGCAGTGGTTTCCAGCCCTTTTTCAACGATTGTCAACCCAAAAGAGTCGATAGCTTCTGCATTGACTTCACGCACAATAAAGGTGACATTATGGCCGCTCTGAGACAAGCGACCGCCAAAATATCCCCCGATTGCGCCCGCTCCATAAACGAGTATTTTCATAGTTTATTTCCTAGCGTTGCCCCAATAAACTCGGGATGTCCTCGAAGAAAGTCGTTGATTTGCATCGCCTTTTTACCAGAAAGTTGAATTCTGTTTAATTGTAGGCCCTGTGTGCCGGTACAAACAACGGCCGTTTCCCCCTCGCTAAAAACTTGGCCAGGCTGTTTTTGGCTTGTATTGATCGGGGTTGGGCTAGCTTCAATAACTTTTAGCGGTTTGTTTTTCCAACTGGTTCTTGCGCCCGGCCACGGCGTCATGGCGCGTATCTGACGGTCGATCGTTTCACAAGATTGATCCCAGTCGATTTCACCCTCTGATTTTTTAATGAGTGGGGCATAGGTTGATAAGCTATCGTCTTGGGGGGTAGCTGGAATACGGCCGTTGACGATATCACCTAATTTGTCGCGCAGCAGCATGGCGCCAAGGCCCGCTAACTTGTCATGAAGAGAAGCGGCAGTTTCTTGTGGCTCAACCGGCGTTGTGGCTTTCACAAACATCGGTCCCGTGTCTAAACCGACATCCATCTGCATCAGCGTAACACCCGTTTCAGCATCACCCGCCAAAATAGCGTGTTGAATGGGTGAGGCACCTCGCCAGCGGGGTAGTAAGGAGGCATGGACATTAATACAGCTATACTGCGGCAAATCCAAAACATGCGACCGTAAGATTTGCCCAAACGCAACCACAACAATAAGTTCGGGTGCCCAGCTCCTGATTTGAGCAGCATCAACCTCTTTTTTCAATGAGTCTGGCTGAAAGATAGGTAAATTGGCGTCTAAGGCAGCAATTTTAACGGGAGACGGCCGTAACTGCCGCCCGCGTCCCGCAAGGCGATCGGGCTGGGTAACAACACCGACCACCTGCTGAGTTTCAATTAACGCTTCTAAACAGGGAACTGCAAACTCAGGCGTCCCCATAAATACCGTTCTTACCATAAAAGCATTCTAACCCCCCATTTACACCCTTGCAAACATTGACGAAATCTTGATTGCATCTTAAAATGAAGAAGGTGATCTGCAAAAATCAATTTTGCACCTTGACGTAAAGATCACTGACCATTATTCTATAGTAACCGACGAGCAAGCTGAGTTTTAAAAGCTTCAAACAAATCGAAACTTCTAAGATAATTACTTGTCTCCAAGGTGCTCACTAGCTTCATGAGGTGTATCTCTCCCAAAGATACACCTCTTTTTTGTTTAATACATTTTGCATCTTGCCCGTCGTTGACATAATCTATCAAACCAAGTAAATTACGAAGAGAAATTTGAAAAATGTTACAGTGTATGTAATTTACAGAAGCAGCGACGGAGCACGAATTGTTGGCTGTTATTTTCACAAACAGGAGGTCGTTTCATGGATATTGCAAAATCATTTACATATATATTTGATGATGAAAAATGGATTGGCAAAATTGGAATAGGCGTTGCTGCCACACTATTATCGTTTTTAATTATTCCAATTTTCCTCATACCTGGTTGGCTAGCCGCCACCACGCGCAACGTGATGGATGGTAAAGAACATCCTTTAGCTGATTGGGATGATTGGGGCCAGCTTTTAAAGGATGGATTTTCAATTGTTATTGCCTCACTGGTTTATAGCGCACCATTCATCATCCTTTTCATAATTGCCTTCATTGCCACAATCGGCTTTGGTGGTTTAAGTGAAGTGAGTGAAGAAGCCGCTGCAGTGGGTCTCTTCGCGACTTGGGGCATTGTGATGTGTGTTGGCGCTATAATGGGTTTGGCGCTTCTCATTATTAGTCCAATTATTACGATCCAATATGTTCGGACCAATGAATTAGCCGCCTGTTTCCGTTTTGGGGAAATCATTCAGTTGATTCAAGACAATCTAGGTGACGTCTTTCTTCTAGCCATCATTCCATTTGGCATTGGTCTAGTCGTCTCATTTATCACGGTTATTCCGTGTATTGGTTGGATAGTTGGTCTTGTTGTTGCCCCTTATCAATCAGCGGTACTGGGTCATCTTTATGGTCAATTTGCCAATAAATTAGATGGTAAAGGCTCAAAATTTGATTCGTTTGATAGTGGTTTAACTTAATCAAAAAAATGGGCCTGCTTCTACGATACGAAGCAGGCCCAAGTTGAGAGGGGAAGAGAGGAAGAGGTAATATTAGTG
>JBCCFD010000058.1:0-25446 GCA_039029915.1 Chloroflexota bacterium | reverse complement strand
GCGCCCTTCCTCATCAATGTATCCCAAACCAGCTTCAGGCTGAAGAAAAGCATGCTCTTGGTAAGGCAGGGTATAGTCTCCCTCAATGATGACATCTGCCTCACCCCAGCCTGCGTCCATATCTCCTTTGCGAATTTGAATCTTTTTGAGGATATTACTGCCGTGCCACGGTTGAATAATTGTTTCATCTTGCCTCGCTTCTTGCATACTAGAAACAATTGGCAGTGGCTCCCACTCAATTTTAATTTTTTCACGCGCAATAGAAGCGGCCGTTTCTGTTTACGCAATCACAACCGCAACCTGATCACCTTCCCAACGACTCACATCACTATGTGGCTTCTCACTACCCAATCCAACCAAGACGGGCTGGTCAGGCAGAATAAGCCCATACTCGTTGACCGGCACATCCTTTGCCGTAAGAATGGTAATGACGCCCGGCACCGCTAGCGCCTCAGTCAGATCCATGGCCAGCATTCGAGCATGGGGTTGATGACTAAAGAGCACTTTGCCATGCAGCAACGCCTCAGGGGTAATATCACCTGAATAAACGGTTTGGCCGGTAACTTTGCCAAGTGCGTCAATCTTTTTGAGCGATTGGGATTGCATTAAAGATTAATGTCCTTGATCAAAGGGATCTTTATTGCGGGAATACATCGTTGGCTGTCCTGTTTTACGCCGTCCCTCAGGACTCGCTAATGCAAACCCCAGCCAGAGAAACACCTGAAAAATAATGATAAAAATCAGAACAAGGAGCGCTAAAACGGCCCCTTCTGGTACGGTGCGGGGCAAACCCGTGGTGTTGTAAATTAAAGCATAAGAAAAGTTCACTTCTTCACTGTTGAGTAAAAAGGTCACTAGGAAATATGAAATGGCCCCTGTAAAAACAAACCAAATCACCTGTATCATTGTTTTACCCGTCATTCCCTGCCGTCGGGCAATTTCTTCATCTTGTTTTTTTTCTATTCTCATTTGAAATGTCACTCCTTTGCAAATAGCTTTTCAGTTTGTTAGCGTGTCTGCTAGTCAACTGAGGCTTGCATCTTTATAAAATTTTTCCTGTCAACTCAACCGAGTTTATATCAGGCAGTACGCAAACCAATGTATCTTCTAATCAGCCGCGACTGATTGATTATTTGCGGCTTCATTAACAGCTTCAATAATTTTATAATAACCAGTACAACGGCAAAGATTACCACTGTACCCCTGCTGTATTTGTTCTAGGGAGGGGGTGTCCGTTTCTTCTAATAGTTTTGCACCCGCCATTAAAAATCCAGGGATACAGTATCCACACTGCACGGCGCCTGTATTAATAAAGCTTTGTTGGATAGGATGCAGATTATCCCCATCAGCCAAACCTTCGATGGTCACAATATTGGCCTTGTGGGCACGCGGGGCTGGCACAAGACAAGACATCACGGCCATTCCGTCTAAGAATACGGTACAAGCGCCACATTCGCCTTCGCCACAGCCTTCTTTCGTGCCGGTCAAGAGGCCTTCTTCACGAAGCCAGCGCAGGAGGGTTTTATGGTTACCGCCAACGGCCGTTTTCTTCTCACCATTAATGGTTGTCGTAACGGCCGTTTCCGGCAGATGCGTCTTTTTGTACGTTTGCCCCGTTGGGAAAAACCCCTTCGTGCCCCCCCACAACATGACGGGGGCTTGAGGCCAATGGGTCCGCTCTCCCCCTTCTTGCAAAGTTTTTAATGCCCGACTAACCATCGTTGCAATCATTGAAGCGCGATAGACGGCCGGCCCGCGAACATCATCGATAGGTCGAACAGATTCGGCGGCAAGCCGGGCCGCCTGCTTAATAGCATCATCCGTAAGAGAACGGCCGTTTAAGTACACCTCTGCCTCTGAAGCATTAACAATTGTTGGTGCGACACTCCCCAGTACAATTTGGGTTGATTCAACCCGATGACCATCAGGACCCAATGTGAGCAAAATCGTTAAATGTACAACCGAAATCGCCTGCGCCCGCCGTAATCCTAGTTTGACAAAAACCCCTTTAGTTTCAGATGACATGGGGGCAAGCTGAATATCAACGAGCATTTCATCCGATGCCAGCACCGTTTGACGCACGCCAGTATAAAATTGGCGCAGGGGCACAACCCGTTTGCCCCGCTTAGATCGCAGCGTGACGCTAGCATTCAAGGCCCAGAGCGGCGTAATCGTATCATTAGCCGGACTCGCGGTGATCAAATTGCCCGCCACTGTGGCCCGATTTCGTAATTGAGGGGAAGCAACCTCTAGACTTGCCTGAGCTAAAGGTAGCGCATGCGTAACCAATAATGATGAATTAACGACTTGATTATGGGTGACTAGGGGCCCTAGATGAATAGCACCCGAAGCATCTTTTTTAATTGTTGCTAAATTTGGAATACGGGAAACGTCAATTAGGCAGTCGATATCAGAACGTTGGCCCCGCTCAAGCTCAAGCATGAGATCTGTGCCACCAGCAACAATGCGCGCAGAACGGCCGTGTTTTGCAAGTAAGTCAAGCACATCTTCGACTGATGTACACGTTTCATACCGCTTCACAATATGCGTGTGTAAATTCATAGAAATTGTCTGCTTGAAAGAAAATTTTCTTCGCACCTATCAAAATATATTTGACTGTACTTAGTTTACGGGGGCAACACACCATTCAACAACCCAACCAGCCACCCCACCATCGACTTGCACTCGGTGGAAAGGTTGACTAAATTGCTCGCCGGTTGCCTCGGTTTGCAGAGTGCGGGTAACCGTTTCCAAAATAACGCCGCGCGTCGTGGGCAGAATCAATTGATCATGTTGCTCCACCGCTGGTGCAAACGAACTCATGAAAACGCGATCTGAACCATCACCCGCTTGGCCGCATTGACCGCGATCAGCACATGTTTGGTTACATTGAAATTCAACTGGACCTGTATAGGGGGAGGATACCGCGAGGTCGACTTCATTGTTGCCTTGAAGCAAACCTAAACAACCTGTCAAAGTAAAGAGCGGTAGGAATAGAAATACGGCCGTTACTGCCAACCGACGTCTCTTCCATTTGTTAACATGAAACCAATCTGGAAACATCATACAGCTAGTATATTAACCTAAGCACGAAATTACAAAATAAAATATTGTTTTTCAGGAAAGATTTGGCTTCTTAGGTACCGGATCTATCGATGATCCCAAATGGCTTCACCCTCAAGAATCTCCTGCACTTGGTTTGAAAACGCATTTGGTTTTAAAGGCTTGCTTAGAAAGCCATCAAATCCCAACTCACGTGCTTTCCCCACTTCGCGGGTACTTGTACCGGCCGTTAATGCGACGACATAGGCCGATTTAAACTGATCGTTTGTTCGTACTTCCGCTAAAAGTTCGTATCCACTACGTTCAGGGATATTTATATCTACCAAAAAAAGATCAACTTGTGGCAATTTTTCAGCAAAAGAAATGGCAGAATCAACCGTTTTACGACAAAAACAGCGATTGGCCCCCCCCAGTCGAAGCAAATCTAACGTGATCAACTGATCATTTGGATCATCTTCAACAACAACAATATATGATTCAGCTAACAATTTACTCATTTCGTTTTCCTATAGTGGCGAATTACAAATTAAATCGGTTATTGAGATACGCTTAAATCGCCTTGATGAACCTTTGCGTTATTATCTATATAAAAAATAAGGTTCATAATAGAAAATAAAAAGGTGTTTGAAATAAAATAGCTATCTATTCCAAGTCGCTCCCTTCTGTTTCCCTAGATACCGTCAAAGGTTGGCTACCGTTAAGTGTATCCCCCTTCCAAATAGGCAATATAATGGTGAACTTACTACCCTTGCCAACCTGACTTTCAACTTGCATGGTTCCCCCATGCCGCTCAACAAGGTGCTTCGTAATGGATAGCCCCAAACCGGTCCCAATACGCCGTCGGGCCACACTTTGATCAACCTGATGAAATTCATCAAATATCTTGCCCATATCTTCTTCTTTTATACCGATACCACTATCTTCTACAGAAATATAAACTAGGCTTTCATCACAATGAACCCGTAAACTTACAAACCCTTCTTTGGTATATTTGAAAGCGTTGCCTAGCAGGTTGATGATTGCCTGCTGCAAGCGCATTGGATCTGCTTTAACAATCGGCCAGCGATCGGGATAATTCCGCACAACAGAGATATTATTATCAAGCTGTAACCCTGTTGTGTTATTCATGGCTTCTTCGCAAACTAGGTGTAAATTTGTTGGCGCATATTTGAGATCAAATTCGCCTGCTTCAATTTGAGCAATGTCTAATAAATCATTTAACACAGCCAACAAGTGCCAGCCAGAGTGCTGAATACGTGAAAGGTAATCAACTTGCCCTTCCGTTAGTGGCCCACGCACACCTTGCGACAAAATATGGGCGAAGTTTACAATTGAGTTAAGCGGTGTACGCAGCTCATGACTCACTGTGTTCATAAATCGGGTGCGAATCTCTTTTTCTTCAATTGCCACTTGTCTTGCTCGCTCAATTTCTTCATTGAGTGATCTAAGAATGGAGTTACTTTGTTGTAGTTCCTCTTGAATCTCAAACAGTTCGTTACGACGATACCTAACCTTGCGGTGCAGTTCACTAATTGATTCCACCGCAAAGCGCCATTCATAAGCAACAAGATAGGCCGTTAAAGCTAAAAAGAAGTTGATAACAATCGGCCAAAACAAGCTATAAATATAGGTGTAGGTAAAAGGCTCAACTTGAATTCCGACAGCCAAAACAGATAAAAGTGAGGTTACTACCCACACTGAAAAACTAATCTCTGGTTTTAGGGTCATGCTGGTGATGATAATCACCACACCAAAAAGATATGGTAATTGAAGTTGACTATTTGGTTCCCATGTGTTCGCGAGGATAGCAAAAATAAGGAGGATGGTTGTCACGATAAATATGACATTCCCTCGCTCAATTCGATCATTTTGAATTTGAAACCAAGCGATATAAGATGAAATTGGGTAAACGGTGATAACGAGCCAATAGTGCCAGTGGGTCAACCAATTTGGATTAAAGGCCACAACACCTAGGCAAACCAAGAAAGACAAACCCGTGATGATGGGAATGACGATTGAACTGGTATCGGCGCTTAGCTCCCTAGAGTAATAACGTTCTCGCATCGTTTGACCATTCTAATCTTTATAGTGGGTATTGACCATATAAATCTTGTGAAAGCGAACCACAAGAATGTTTATTATGATAATGATTCGAGATTTCCAATCAACTGAACATGAATATTTGGTAATTGCTGGCATTGAAAAGGTGATTTGGCCAGAAAATAGCAGCAGTGCGTCCGATTTCAAATTTCAAGATTCTGCTCGGGACAAATCGCTCGCTTTTCAACGTGTTGTGGTTGAGCAAGCAAATGAAATCGTTGCTTTTGGACATTGGCGACAGAAAAAGATCAACGGCCGTTACCAGATCGATATATCTGTTCATCCTGATTTTGAGCGGCAGGGAATTGGAACGGCCGTATTTGAGCACCTCTTCACCAAAATTAGCCAGTCCTCGCCACCCGTAGAAATCATAGAAGCCTATACCTACAGTCACAAACCTCGAGCCGTTGCCTTTTTAGAAAATCGAGGCTTCCAGCCTGTCATGCGCTGGATCATATCAACCCTTGATGTGGCTCAGTTTAATGTTTCACTCTTCCAACCCTTAATCGATCAGGTGACAAAAGATATCAAAATTGTGCCATTGCCACAGTTTATGAAACAGGACCCAGATTGGCAGCGATCGCTCTACGAATTAGATTGGGAGATTGCCCAAGATGAGCCTTTGCCATATGAACCGCAAAAGCCCCCTTTTGACCTGTACTGCAAGCATGAGTTTGAAAATCCCAAGCAGGTCATGGACGCGTGGCATGTGGCGGTGGCTAACGGCCGTTTAGTCGGCATGACCCAACTGTTCCGTTCTGATGACCCCACCATGTTTAAAAACGGCTTCACTGGCACCGTCCGCTCCCACCGACGACTCGGATTGGCAACCGTGCTAAAACTCCACGCCATCCAATATGCTCAGAAAACCGGTATCAAACTCATTCGCACGGGAAACGAAGAGAAAAATCCAATGTATCAATTAAACCAAAAACTGGGGTTCACAGCATTAACGATCAATATCGCTTTTGAGAAGCGGGTAGGATGATGCTATTTTAGGTCACGACTTCTCTAACCGCTGAAACTTTTTTTCAAGATTTTCATTCGTTGTCAATACAACAACGCGTTCACCAGTCCGGCTACTCATATCGGTGTGTAAGCTTTGCAGAGTAGCGCCCGCTATCTCTTGCACCATCTCTTCCAAAAGCGGCCGTGATGATTCAAACAGTTGCCGCCGCGTTTCTTTGACGAGTGTTCGACTTTTACTATTCTCCGCGAGCTTTTGTTCAGCCGGTGTCAAAATGCCTTTAAGACGAATAAAGATCATATCATCAATAATATAAGTACGTGCGTCTTTGGGACCACGCCCCAAATACTCTTTTTCAAAGCGAACAATCGCTTTGGTCATTTCAGCTTCAATTTGTCCAATCGTTTTACTCATTCAATGATTTTCCTAGTCATCAGCCCTTTTTCCAACATTCTGTTCATGTTTAGTGGAAATTTTTCACCTTTTGTCAAAGTTTAGCGTAAGATTAATCAGGTCATTCCGACTATTGACCCCGCATTCAAACCACTTTATTATCCTATTGTCAAGCTGACTAAACAAAAAATCGAAAGATTGGTTGATAAGTACGCTGGTGCTCCCGAATCACATTCCCGAGTGTCGGCGTTTTTATATTAGTCTCGCTATAGTTGTTGGACGATTCGGCAAACAGTAATCTTTTTGAGGACTGGTTGCACAATAAGCCAACGTGAATTCAAAAGCAATTGATTGCTTCTGTTTTGCGTTGGCTTTTTTTATGCAAATTGCATTGGTGAAGGATTTTATGGTTTTTATTGTTGCAATATCTCTTTTATGGTTGGGCGCATTGGCAAGCTGGCTATTGCGTCACCATTTACCGGCAGATACACGGCGGGGTTGGATTTTAGGTCTGTTCCCGCTAAGCAGTTTTGGGATTGTGCTTTGGCAAACGCTCATGCTGGGAGAAACGGCCGTTATTCATCGCACCACGTGGATATCCACTCTCAATCTAGATGCTGTCCTCCAATTCGATGCCCTCTCTGCCCTCTTTGCGCTGCTCGTCACGGGTATAGGCACCCTCATTATTATCTACGCCGGCTACTACTTCTTAAATGATGATAGCGCCGGTCGCTTTTTCGCCTATCTATTCCTGTTCATGGGAATGATGCTGGGCTTAGTGCTTGCTGGTGACGTGATTACGCTTTTCATATTCTGGGAAGGCACCAGCATCACCAGCTTTTTACTTGTCGCCTATAAATATAAATATGAGAGCGCAAGGGCAGGTGCATTTAAAGCACTCTTTATCACCGCTGGGGGTGGGATAGCTCTGCTGGTTGGCTTACTTTTCTTGAGCAGCATCGCTGGCAGCACCGATTTTGCCACCATTATGGCCAGCGGCGATCTCATTCGCGGTAGCAATCTCTATCTGGTAACACTCATTTTGGTAGCCCTAGGCGCATTTACAAAATCTGCCCAAGCCCCTTTCCACATTTGGTTACCCAACGCGATGAGTGCCCCAACGCCCGCTAGCGCTTATCTGCACAGCGCCACCATGGTCAAAGCAGGCATTTATCTGCTGGCTCGCTTTAATCCCGCTTTGGGTGAAACGGAAGCGTGGTTTTGGCTTTTGAGCTTAGTTGGTTTAGCCACCATGCTCATTGGGGCTTATCTTGGCACCAAGCAAAAAGACCTGAAGGCGTTGCTTGCTTATTCCACAATCTCCCAGCTAGGCATTTTGATGATGCTCATCGGGCAAGATACCGAGATCGCCTTCAAAGCGTTAGTTATTGGGGTTGTGGCGCATGCCTTTTATAAATCTGCTCTATTTATGGGAGCTGGCATCATTGATATTGAAACGGGCACCCGTGATATTTATCGGCTGGGTGCGCTGAGACAGTCAATGCCCTTGGGGTTTGCCATTATCGGCATATCAGCCCTATCGTTAGCAGGTCTGCCACCGCTGTTTGGCTTTCTGGCAAAAGAAACATTGCTCGCAACGGCCGTTCACCCCTCGCTGCCTGAATTTGTATCATGGCTATTTACAGCCGCCATCATCGTTGCCGCTGCTTTCAAATTAGTCCAAGCCGGCATGATTTTATTTGAAGTCTTTTTAGGCAACCGAAAAGATGAAACCATACAACATCGGCCGCTGCCAAAGCTGGTGTTTTTAGCCCCAGCGCTGCCAGCCCTTATGTCATTAGGGTTAGGCATCTTGCCAGAGCCACAGGGTTTGGCTGAGTTTTTTGGTGCCGCAGCCGCAGTCAGCTTTGGTGACAAGGTAAAGGTCTCCTTTGCGCTATGGACCGGGTTGAACATCCCGTTTGCTCTCTCGGTTGGGGCGATTGGTTTAGGCACGGTGCTATTCATCCAGCGAAAACGACTCATTGCATGGCAAAACAGCTTGCTGTCATGGTCGTTCAATGGCGCATTTGACCAATTGATTTGGGGAATTGACAGAGCATCAACGCTCTCTACCAAAGTCCAATCTGGGAAATTACGTTTCTATCTAAGCGTGATGATTGTGGCAATGCTGGGTCTAGTGACGATTTCGGTTGGTGGGTTCAATTTGAGCCAGTTGGCAACATTAGAAGACCTATCTCTACAAGAAAATCCAGTACGACTTATTTCGCTACTGATAACACTCCTAGCAGCTGGCGCAACGGTGCTGATCAAACGCGACTTTTTTGCCATCCTAGCGCTTGGTACGGCCGGTTTAGGGGTTGCAATTTACATGGCGGTCGAACCGGCTCCAGATGTGGCGCTGGTGCAAATTGTGGTTGATATCTTGGCGACGCTGATTTTGATTTTGGCGCTGACGCAACTCCCGCAGCTACAAAAAAGCGCAGCGGAACGGCTAAACGGCCGTTTTCATCTCCCAAGTTTTATTGTTGCCGCAGGTAGTGGTCTACTCGTCACTCTCATTACCTTTACAGCCCTCACGAGCCGCCCTCGCACCAGTCTAGTCACCCCGTTCTACAGCGACAACGCCAAAGCATTAACGGGGGCCAGCGACATCGTGGGCGCCATCATCGTCGATTTCCGCGCTTTAGATACCTTGATTGAAATCGCGGTGTTCAGTTTAGCTGGGCTCGGTCTTTACACGCTGATGCGGTTTGCCGCAAATAAACATCAAGATCACCCCCCCCAAGCTTACATCAACCCAAGAGTGCAACAGTTTGGCATTGCTGGACCACAAACGTCAGTTTATCTACGCAGTATGGCTAAGATATTGTTGCCAATTGCCTTCTTGGTGGCGTCTGTTCACATGCTTTACGGGCATGACCAGCCGGGGGACGGCTTTACAGCCGGTGTCATCATGAGCTTGGCAGTTGGGTTTACCTATTTAATCTTTGGCTTTGATGAGGCCAGACAGCGGCTCACCTGGTTACAGCCATTCTCCCTCATCGCGCTGGGCATCTTGCTCGTGGTATTCAACGGCACAATGGGATATTTGCTCAATGGGCAGTTCCTTTCGCCAATCGATTATGGCGGGCTTCTGAGTATCACAACGCTACCGGCCGGTGTCAAACTAAGCTCTGGCTTTTTATTCGAAGTAGCCATCGGCCTAGCCGTGTTGGGCAGTGCTTCCTTGATGTTAGATTCACTCGCCCGACCTTCTGCTTTAGTCATTCAACCGGTCACTGAGTCCGAATCGGTTCCCGAACGAGGGGCAACGGCCGTTTCATTTTTCGCCAAGGTATTCCAAAGGAGATAGGTATCCATGGAGCTTCTAATCGCAATAACAATTGGCACCCTATTTGCCATTTCAATTTATCAAATCTTACAGCGCAACGTGATTCGCTCAGCCATCGGCATCATCTTGTTAGGTAGCGCCATCAACCTTTTCTTACTGTCAGCGGGCAGCGTTGATGGGTTGGTGCCTGCTTACACCACCCTCACAGGCGCCCAAGCGGATGCCTTGCCGCAGGCGCTGGTTTTAACGGCCGTTGTCATCAGCATGGGTGGTTTGGCGCTTATCCTCGGCATGCTCTACATCATCGCTAATCGGTACCAAACCTCCGATTTAGATGAGATTTCAAACTTACGGAACTAACTATGAATGAAATTTTGCTACTACCCATTCTCATTCCGCTAACGGGTGCACTATTGCTTTTGCTAATGCCCAACCACCTGCGCGGCTGGTTTGCCACGGGAACAATGGCTGTCAGTCTAGCCAGCAGTGGCTGGCTTCTATCTACTGTAGATGCCACGGGGTCTGCGCTGGTGTTACACAGCGGGGGCTGGTTCTTTGACGGCTCACCCTTTGGCATTACACTCGTTGGCGATTGGCTCTCCGCTTTATTTGTGCTGATGAGTCAGCTGGTGCTCTTCTTGGGCTTTGTCTATGCCAACGGCGCCAAAGATAAAGTCGTCCAATATCCAACTTTTTACACCCTCTTTATGATGCTGGTGGTTGGGTTAAGCGGTGCGCTCCTAACGGGCGACCTCTTCAACTTGTTTGTGTTTGCTGAGCTGCTGGTGATTGCAGGCACGATTTTAACGGCCGTTTCTGATGACAAATTTGGCACCGAAGCCGCCTTTAAATATTTCTACATCAGCCTTATTGCCGCGGCGTTCCTTTTGCTGGCCTGCGGTGCGCTCTACGTCAGCTACGGCACCCTCAATATGGCGCAGCTTGGCCAAGCAATCGGCCTCGAAGCCACGCCTTTAGCGCTTATGGCAATGGGTCTGTTGCTCGCTACCTTTATGGTTAAAAGCGCGACCGTGCCTTTCCACTTTTGGCAACCAGACTTCCACGCCGCCGCCCCAACGGCCGTTTCAGCCACCCTCTCATCAGTTGTGGTCAAACTTGGTGTCTATGGCTATCTACGGCTGATTACCCTTCTCTTTGTAGACCAAGCGCCATTTATTCAAAACGTCTTGCTACTGGTTGGGATTGTCGGCATTGTGTTTGGCGGGTTATCAGCCGTTGGCACGCACAACCTCAAACGAATGCTGGCATACTCCACTCTGGCTCAGGTTGGGTTTATTTTAGTCGGCATTGGTTGGGGAACCCCACTATCGATTGCGGCGGCGTTGGTGTTTGCATTCAATCATGCGCTGATCAAAGCAGCAATGTTGATGATGGCTGGCGCCATTGCCAGCCGCGCGCCGGTCAAATCAGCCGACTTTTTGAATATCACGGCCGTTGGCAAACTGCATCCAGCGCTTGGTGTCTTCTTCTTCGTTGGCGCCATGGCGCTAGCAGGATTACCGCCTACTAACGGCTTTATCAGCAAGATGCTGGTTTTTAACAGCGGCATTGAAGCGGCAGGCTATTGGCCGCTGGTGCTGATTGGTTTGGCCTCCATCTTGACTTTGGTTTACACAATGCGGGCCTTTATGCGAGTTTGGTATATGACAAGGGATAAGGACGAAACGGCCGTGACTTTCAAACAGGGAGATCGTCTTATTGCCCCGATGGCACTAGTTGGCTTCTCATTCCTGTTGGGTATTTGGGCTAATCCGCTTATTGAAATAACAACCGAAACGGCGCTGTGGCTTGAATCCCCTCAAGCGTATATTAACGCCGTGCTCGATACAGAACTACTGGCAAGGAGATAATGATGCGTTATTTAAGATGGATTGCACCACTCACGCTACTGTACATGGCTATCACCTCCAATTTCGAACTCAGCAATTGGGTGTTAGGTATCATTTTAGCGACGGCTATTACGTTTATTTTACGGCCTGCCGCGCCTAAACCTATTGTTTGGCGGAACTTCCCACTCGCGTTTTTCGGCGGCATTCAATTTGTCCTCTATCTCATCTGGGAACTGCTCATGAGCAGTATTCAGGTGGCTCGCATTGTGCTTCGTCGTGACATTGAGTTGAAGCAGGGTATTTTTGCTCTCCCGTCTGGCAGTCGATCAGAAACTGTGACGGTGCTCACCGCAAAAGCGATTACGGTAACACCGGGTGAGCTGGTGGTTGAGATTGACAAAAATGGTGTGATGTATACACACAGTTTAGACGTCGAGCAGTCGGAAAAAACGGCCGTTTCTAACCAAGAAACGCGTGTCCGTCAACTGGAGCAACTATTCGTATGATATCAACAATTTTAAACATCACGATTCAGGCCGCCTTTGCGATTCATGCGCTACTCATTGGGTATGCCATTTATCGCGTTTGGCGAGGCAAAGACACAATCGGCCGTTTGCTCGGCGTCGAGCTTGTTGGCACCCTCACCATTGCCGTTCTTGTTTTACTAGCCTTGGTGCAGCAAAATCGCTTGTTTATTGACGTGGCGCTTGGGCTTGGTGCGCTGGGCTTTATCAGTGTTATTGGTTTCGCCAAATACACAGCCGACCAACCCCAAATCGCTGAACATCAATTTGCTGAGCACCAGTTAATTGAACAAGGAGGAGATTAATCATGGCAACTATTTTTGAACTATTAGCCATCATAATCATTATCATTGCCACCGGATTTTCAATTATTGGGGTAATTGGCTTTCACCGCTTACCCGATGTCTATTCTCAGCTTCACGCAACGGGAAAAGTCGGCATATTAGGCGTCGTCTTACTGGCCATTGCGACTGCTTTTGTCTTTCCAACTGAATGGGGACGCGTCATTATACTGATTCTCTTACTTCTCATTGGTGGCCCCGTTGCCGCTCATGCCCTGGCCTCTGCCGCCCACCGCACGGGTGTACCTATGCAGGGTGCCGTTCGCAATGACCTAGATACACAATACAGGTCATAGTTTACATAATTTCACAGCTGTAAGTGATAACTGGAGTTACGCAGTGCCACTGGTAAGCGTCACAGGCTCAAAGCTCATAGCTTATTTTGGAGATCATCATGTTATTAAATTGGCTTATCGTCATTGCAACCATTGCCGGTTTATGGGTTGGAGGGACGTGGATTGTTAATTCAGCCGCTCGCATTGCCCGTCGATTCGGCATGTCCGAGTTGGTTATTGGCTTAACCATCGTTGCTATTGGCACCTCATCCCCTGAATTTGCCGTCACCATCTCAGCTGCCCTGAGCGGCAAGGCTGATATTTCGGTTGGCAACGTGGTCGGGTCAAATATCTTCAACTTAGGGTTTATTCTAGGCGGTGTGGCTATGGTGGCGGGTATTCCAACAACCCGCAAACTCGTGATGCGCGACGGGGGCATGCTCATCGGAGCAACCATTTTGCTTCTTCTCTTTCTGGCCGACCTTCGTATGGCCACTTGGGAAGGTGCCATTTTGATGCTGATTTTGATTAGCTATGTCAGCTACCTTCTTTATACGAAAGATGGGGGTGATACGGCCGAAGAAACACCCACGGGCGAGTTCCGCTGGCTCGACATTCCTATGCTGGTCTTGGGTATCGCCCTTATTGTCACAAGTGGCCATTATTTAGTAGAGGCCGCTTCTGAAATTGCGCGCCACTTTGGCCTTTCCGAATGGGTCATCGGTGTAACCATTGTGGCGGCGGGTACCTCTGCACCAGAACTAGCCACCTCTTTAATCGGCGTTTTACGCGGTCGACACGGTATATCAATCGGTAACCTTATTGGAAGTGACCTATTTAACCTGCTCGGGGTTTTAGGCTTAGCCGCCATCATTCAACCCATGACCGTGGCAAGTGGTGCTTACGGCAGTTTATGGTTGCTCTTTGCTCTGGTAACGCTGGTCGTCATCTTGATGCGCACAGGCTGGCGGCTTTCCCGCTGGGAAGGTGGCTTATTAGTCGTCATTAACCTCGTTCGCTGGATCGCAGATTTCACCAGTTGAGGGTAGAAGCCTACGGTAATAACCCCCTGCAGGCGGTGAAAAATCATACCTGCTAAAGCGGGTAAAAATAAAACAGTTTACGATTCGTCCATAAGGAATAAATTATGAGTATTGCATTTCCCACACAACCCATTAAAATGCAGTTCGAGCAAAATGTTTTACAAGGTTGGCACGATGCCCACGGCTTAGATGCTGGCAATGTCACCTCCTCATGGGGTGATGACCGCGTCATTGTGATGATTGAAGATGCCCTGTTTAAAGGGGAACATCTTTTAACCCAAAGTGAAACCGGCAATGCAGTTCTTAAAAAGTATGTTGAAGAGCTTCTAAGCTATATCGCCAATGAGCACGCTGGGGACCTTTCTAACCTGCTTCAACGTCAAATTATCTCAACTAGCTTCAGTATCAATACACTAGAAAGCTGGGTCATGTTTATTTTTCGCCTAGGGGAACCTGATGGATTTAGATGACATCGTCAAAGCTTTATTGCCCAAATCAACGCGCAAAAAACTCAAAAAAAGCTTAAAAAAGATGGACTTAGGTGACATCTTGAAGCTTTTATTTGCCAGTTTGTTGGGTAGGGGCAAAAACGGCCGTTCTGATAAATACGACAAATACGATAAGTATGATAAATCCAGAAAGTATGATAAGCGGGATAAAAAATACGGCCGTTCTGACGAATACGAACGAGAGCTACAACCCGCCCCTCGCCAAACTTTTTCATTAGGTCGGCAAACCGATCCTACCCAAGAGGCAATTCAACAGGCTAGGAATTACGACAAACAAATTGCGGCGCGTGTTCGCAAGGCACCCCGCAACTCTCTTGAAAGAACGCGCCTCACCTCCATCAGCCAAAATGTCAAAGAGTGGGTGCTTGCAATAGAGCAAATTGCGCAGCGAATGAAACAGCAAGAGCAGGACCCCCTGATCGCCAAAGAGCAAGAGCAAGTCCCCAAAGCGATTAAGCGATTGGAGCGTCAGCTCAACGAAACGACGGATGAAAAATTGGTCCGCAAACTAAACATCACGCTTGAAAATCGCCGTAAGCAGCTGGCTCATCTCGAACAAGCGCAAACCAATCGTCAACTCAGTGCCCTCAAGATTGAAAACACCCTCGCCCAGTTGGGCATCATCTACTCCCAAATCGTGAGCGAACCATTTATCGCCCAGCAGGGCATCTACGACCGCCTCGCCGCTGAAATTCAGGACGAGGTGTTAGCGCTTGAAGATTACCTCGCCTCCCTAGATGAACTTCAGCAGGGTGATAGAACATGGACCTCATCTGGTTTGTAGCTGCATTTGTGGCTGGTATGGCGGCCAAAGCCATCAAATTCCCAACTTTAGTAGGCTATCTCCTCGCTGGCCTAACCTTATCCCTCCTCGGCATTGAAAGTAATGAACTCATCGAAGGTATCGGTGACCTCGGTGTGGTCCTCCTGCTGTTTACAGTTGGGCTTCACATTAGCTTCCGCAGTTTGGTTCAACCACAGGTTGTGGGGGTTGGGTCGATCCATTTATTGCTTAGCACGGCCGTTTTTTGGCTCGTTCTCCAACTGTTTCAGCTTCCAGCTTTTACGGCGGTTGTTTTGGCCGTCGGATTAGGCTTCTCAAGCACCGTGTTGACCGCTAAATCATTAGACGCCCGGGATGAACTTGACACCTATCACGGCCGTTTATCAATTGGCATTCTTATTTTGCAGGATGTGGTGGCGGTTTTACTATTGGCTATTACGGGTAGTGTAGCACCATCTTGGTGGGCGCTGGGGGTATTTGCCTTGCCCCTTTTACGGCCGTTGCTTATCCGCACCCTTTATTGGGTCGGTCGTGAGGAGTTGTTGTTAATCTACGGTCTCTTGCTGGCCCTTGGTGCAGGGTGGCTATTCGATCAAGTAGGCCTTGATGCCAAGCTGGGGGCTTTGCTGATCGGAATGGTGCTAGCAGGCGATCCCCGATCAGATGAACTATATGACAAGCTGTGGGCGCTCAAAGAATTGTTCCTCGTTGGCTTCTTTTTACAAGTGGGCTTGGGTGGATTCCCCAATGCACAGGGTTGGCTGATGATTTGCCTGCTCATCCTGCTGCTACCGCTTAAAGGTGTTCTCTTTTTTGCGCTCATGCTTCGCTTCAAACTTCGCGCTCGAACGTCGTTCCTTAGTGCCGTCTCCTTAACCGCCTACAGTGAGTTTGCGCTTATTGTTGCGGCGGGTGCCGCCGCTTCTGGCCTCATCGACAGTGGTTTTGTAGTGATGATGGGGCTACTGGTGGCAATCTCTTATGCGTTGAATGCGCCAATCAGCCGCTTTGTAAATGTGCTGTGGGGTCGATTTGAGCCATTCTTAACTCGATTTGAACTGGCAGTGAACCACCCTGACCATGAGCCACGAAGTGCCGGGGTGGCTAACTATATCGTCTTGGGGATGGGACAAGCTGGCACAGCCGCTTATGATTATTTAATTGAGCAAGGTAAACGGCCGTTGGGGCTTGACTCCGATCCCGTGCAAATTCAGTACCATTTACAGCACGAACGCCGCGTTGTTTACGGAGATGCCAAAGACCCAGAGCTATGGACAGATATTGATCTTTCGCGCATTGAAGGGGTGTTGATGACCCTTAGCAATCTTTCCGCTGAGGTTCAAGCCACGCAAAATCTTCGGGCTGAAGGGTTCGCTGGATTTGTGGCTGCCCTATCACGTTACGGCGAGAATGAGGCTGTTTTGAAGGAGGCTGGCGTTTCTGTGTCTTTCTTACCGATTGAACAAGCGGGGCGTGAACTGGCTCAAGCTAGCCTCGGTCAAACAACGGCCCCCAAGTGGCATTCCCATGCTGTCACCTGACAATATGATTGGTCTCATTATTTTTGGAACCGGGGATATCGTTCCTTTGACTATGCGTGGGTTAAGATTTGGCTAAACTTGATTCCTTTGGTGATAACAGCCATATTTCTATAAATACCGATGGTTTGGTATACTGTATTTATGAAAATAGCGCGACTTTTACAATCTCAACTTGAACAAGCCCTCTTGCCGGGAAAGGTCATTGTGCTATATGGTCCGCGACAAGTTGGGAAAACAACCCTTGTTCATGATTTAATTGAGCGTACTTCACCAAGTGGCAAATTTATTAATGCAGATGAGCTTTCCTATCGTGAACAGCTCGGTTCTCAAAATTTGCAAAAGCTCAATGAATTAGTTGAGGGGGTTGATTTACTCATTATCGATGAGGCTCAGCGCGTTTCTAATATTGGCCTCAATCTAAAAATTCTTATCGATGCGAATCCAAAATTAACTATCATTGCCACCGGTTCAGCCTCTTTTGAACTCGCCAATAAAATTAATGAACCGCTGACAGGTCGTAAACTGACTTTCAATTTGTATCCCATTAGCTACCCTGAACTACGCAACACAATAGGCACATTCGAAGCAAAGAGCCAATTGGAGCGATGGCTCATTTGGGGCGGTTACCCTGAAATTGTTACAACTAGGCCACAGCTCCGAGCCAGGCTTTTAGATGAACTTGTAGGGTCGTATCTGTTTCGAGATTTGCTTGAGCTTGAAGGGCTGCGAAGAGCAGATAAATTGGTTGACCTTCTCCGCCTGCTTGCTTTTCAAATTGGGTTTGAGGTTTCAAAGTCAGAACTAGCTTCAAATTTAGGCATTAATCGCCAAACAGTTGATCGCTACTTGGATTTATTAGAAAAAGCGTTTGTAATTTATCGGGTGGGGGGCTTCTCGCGCAATTTACGGAAGGAAATCAACAAAAACGCCCGCTATTATTTTTTTGATAATGGAGTTCGCAACAGCCTGATTCAAAATTATAATTCGCTTACCATGCGGAATGATGTAGGCCAGCTTTGGGAAAACTTTTTGATGATTGAACGAGCAAAAACGAATGCGTACAACGGCCGTTTTCCCAATCGCTACTTTTGGCGCACCTACGATCAAAAAGAGATTGATTTAATTGAAGAACAAGGCAATTTTTTATCTGGGTTTGAATTTAAATGGAAATCTGGAAAAATCAAGAAGGCAACACAGAAAGAATTCCAAAACAGCTATCCAAATTCAAGCTTGCATCTCATCTCACAAGAAAATTTCGACCACTTTCTAATATGAGTCAAAACGAAGTTAGCAGCAAAATGCATAGCCTCAGCTCCGATGGGCGGAATGGCACAACGAAATATAAAAATACTTATTTGCTTCTGGCAAAGTTGATATTAACAGGACTTACGCACCCTGAGCCTGTCGAAGGGTTAAGAAAGTCACTTCGACAAGCTCAGTGACCGCTATTTGCGTAAGTCCTGATTAATTATGGTTGGGAGCTTAGATAGTCTATCACTTTATGGATGAAGGTAGCTGGAAGCCATACACATATCCATCCTCTGAACCGGCAACGACCCACTCACCATTTGGAGAAATAGCCACATCCCGTACTTTTTCCTCGGCTCTAGCCTGGTGCAAAACCTGCTCGCGATCAAAAATAAAAATACCACCGTCTCTGGTCCCCGCTACGACCCTGTTTCCCTGCGCACTAAACCCCACATTGATGACGCTTCCACCCACATGCCGTTTCCATAAAAACTGACCAGCCTGATTATAGATGCGGATGTGGGCCTCTTTTTCACCTGCCCCAACTAATAAGCTTTGCCCATCAGTGCTTAAGGCAACAGCCCACACCTTGTCTGCAAGCGATTCCTCCCACAGCAATTGGCCTTGCCGATCGAGACAATAAACGTGACCACTGCTGTCTCCAGCGGCAATGGTACGCCCATCAGCCGATACGGCCGTTGCAAATACATCAGCCCTTGTGGCGTATTCTCCAAGCAAAACGCCGCTGCGTCGCCAAATTCGAATACGCTTATCAGCTGCCCCAGCAGCAATCACGCCCCCATCCGCAGAAAGCGCAGCGCTCCACACCCAAGCATACCAGCCCAATCCAGCCACATCATGCTGCCAAAGCTTATGCCCTTGATTATCAAATACAATGAGTTGTTTTTCTGAGGTGCCTACCGCTACGGTAGACCCATCGGCTGAAACCGCTAATCCCCACGCAGATGCGGCTAAATCAACTTGATGACGGAGGCGACCATCCTGCTCAAACCAAAATAACCCCCGCCCTTTCATATCCCAAAAACGCGTGCTGCCGGTGCCAATAACGGCCGTTTTAGCATCCAATCCCAAACCAGCCCGCCACGCCTGATTACCAACAGATTTTTGCCACAACAGCTCACCATTCTGGTCTAGGAAGAAGACGTCTTTACCTAAGGTGCCCGCCAAAAACTGCTTTCCATTTTTAGAAAGCGCTACAGAAGCAACCCCGGCCCCGGTATAGAATTTCCAGCTATTCAAAAGCTGTATATCAGATGATTGATCACGATTGTGTTGACCTATGGGTTCTTGAGAGACAGTTGTGCTGTCAAGTTCAGCAGCTTGTGATTGTCTAACATCAAAATCAGAACACCGTGGGGCATCTCGATTAATTTTTAATATGGCTGCTGCGCCCCAAAACATGACCTGCTTTTCTGCATCAGATAAGCTAGAAAACTTCAGAGAGCTGATGAAATGTAAGCAAAGCGCATCGTAGTAAGTGCGCCAATCTTGTTGATTAAAAAGATAATTCCGGGCCGCTTGCCGCAGTTGCACAAGCATATCAAACGGAAGATTAGCAGGAATCGCTACATTATCCTTACCTTCAACAATATGACAGTGCAGGCGTTTATAGAAGTTAAAAATTGAAGTAGGGAAAGTCTTATCAAATTTGAATTCTTTTGAAAATAAGGTGCGCATGATACTTGATTCTAAATCAAGCAAATCAAACATAATATAATCTTTGCGAGAGCTACCAAAATCAATGATGTATACCTCATTATCCTTTTCCTCAACCAGTATATTCTTCAAATGCAAATCACCGTGAACGCTTGATTGATAGTTATCAAAAGATCGATCCTGCAGTTGATCTATTGCCATCAAAGGATTTGGCAATAATAAGTTTCCATCTTGCTCAAAGTGAGCTTGAGTGACGAATGAGTCATCACCTAATACGCCGGCAACTTTTTCCTCAAGAAACTGCCTCCGTGTATTAACAACACGACAAAAAATCGGTTTAGGTAAGGGTTGATCAATGTTATATTGGGCGATATTTGATACCGATGCCAAAGTCAGCCGATAAGGTGTCGAGCTATTCGTATTGAGCATCATATGATTGTTTTCACGATCGATTTTTGTCGGTACAAAGCCGTCGAGTTGCAAAACATCACCTACTGCCCAAGCTTGGTTTTTAATCGTACTTGGATAAAGCGACCGGTCTATATCCACGTCAATAGAAGCCAGCTCTTCAAGCATCAAATTTGCCGGTAAAAAAGAATCATACACCTGCCGAAAATGCATTTCAGTTTCAACAAATTTCTGAGGCCCCCACAAAGCATCTAACGCGACCAACAGTCGGTTTAGCACGTTTAGGACTTTGGTCTGCTCTTCCCGCTCGGCAAAGGCCGCAAAATCCATAAAATCAAACACACCATCTGCGGCGAGTGAATACCAAAGCCCCCCGAAATGATTATTGGAGAGAAAAGTTGGGGCCTGCTGCACATGGGCAATACGTGTCAACCTTTGCTCAATAATATCCCGATACGCTTGCCACTCTTTTTTAATCTCGCCTACCGGTCCCACTTTAATAACAGAGCGTAATTGTGGTCCATCGCTTTTAATTGTGCGGATCAAAAACACACGGCTTGGGGTATATCCATCAGAAAATTCTGACAGGATAATGACTTTTTCATACCCATCAAACATCATCTGAATAACTTGCTTGATATTTGGCGTTAGATTGTCTGCTAATCGATTGTCAATGATAGGCACCATGTCATTGATTTCCTTTTATTTACATAAATTATATTCTAGCATAACCAAACTGTTCCGAAGTTTCTAAATTGAAAAATGTGTTAGACAAAAGCTTCGGAACCTCGAGGAAACGAAGCTTATAGCCGTCGTTTCATCCAAAGCAGGAGCTTCGTTTCACTTATGCTTAAGATTGGTTCTTCAGGGTGAAAATTTGTGCACAAAGGAGTGGTTCATCAATGTATAATTTACAAAAAAACAAGGTTATCAACCGATTTTTGCTCACACTCATATTGGTGGTCGCTGTCTTTTTCGCAATAAACGCTGTCCAATACGTTCGAGCCAGGCTAATTCTTAGGCAAGCGGTAGAGAGTGGCCTCAAATACGCAGTAACAGGGCGACTTGAACCTGCAATTTTGGACAATGGATTGCCATTAGGCAAATACAATCGTGCACCAATTGAGGATGGGCAAATGGTGAATGGTGACTTGCGTTTGGTCTCAATCATTTATCGAACGCGCAATGAACTACTCAATTTGCCAATTAATGATGATGTTGACACCGAAAAATCTCCCTATTTTTACGCCATTGAAATTTATGGAGGCGATGAAACATATCAATTAAAAAAGGATTTTGCTGGCTTGCCCGGTCTGCCGGTCGTCATCCGCGTACGCTATCAAATGCCACTCAGAGCTCCAATCGTTAATCGGTTTTTCCCAACCGTCCCTATTGTGGTGCAACGGGTGGCCAACAATGAACTGTTTGGTATCTCACCACCTAGCTCTGAACCGGTACTCCCACCTATAGTACCAACCTTACCTACACCGGAAGCGCCTACAACAGCCCAGCCATAATGAACTACCCCGCCGCAAGCGGACGGGGTATCAAAGCCCAAAAGGAATTTTTCTCGCCACAAGTGGCGGGGTATTCACCCCCTTCAGGGTAATAAACATTCTTCTTGCCAAACCTCATTTTAAGTCATTTGCTTTGCCAAATGTCTTGACCATGCATTTGACAGTGCAAATGACTTTCAGGAGAACAAAACCCTTTGCAAAGCTGTTTTATTCCAAAATGCTTTTTGGTCTCCACTTATGATTTCCACTTGTTTCATATACAATCTATGCTGGATGTACTTTGACGGTAAAGTACATCTATTGAATTGAGGAAGCAGGATGAGTCAACACGAAGTTAGTGGCAATATGCATATGCACACGCCATACTCCGATGGTGAGGGGTGGCACGGCGAAATTGCGGAGGCTGGCATTAAGGCGGGGCTGGACTTTGTCGTTGTCACTGACCATAACATTTGGATTGATGGGGTTGAGGGGTATTATGAGAACGAACACGGCCGTATCCTTCTGCTCACCGGTGAAGAAGTTCACAACAGTCGGCGGGAGCCACAAGCCAGCCACTTTTTAGCCTACGGGGCTGAAAAAGAGCTTTCCCAATTTGCCAATAATCCCCAACAGTTAGTGAACGAAACGATCGAAGCCGGCGGCTATGGCTTCTTAGCTCATCCACATGAGCCGGGCCTGCCCGACCTCGGCATCGAAGATTTAGGCTGGCACGATTGGGAAATTGAGGGATATACCGGATTGGAAATTTGGAACTACATGTCCAGCTTCCTTGAAAAGATGTCGCGTGAGATTGACAAGCTCCCCTTTAAACCCATCTGGCTCCAAAAGCTAGTTGCCCTACGCGTTGCGCTCAATCCCGAAAAGTTTATGAATGGGGCAAATCAGAAAACGCTCAACTTTTGGGATGAACTTTTGGCAGAAGGGAAGCAGATTGTGGCGGTTGGCAACAGCGACGCTCACGCCACGCCCATGAACTTAGGGCCTATTAAGCGGATCATATTTCCGTATGACTATCTGTTTACGGCCGTCAATACCCACCTCATTCTCTCCGCACCTCTATCCGATGATGTGAGCCATGATAAACAGCTCATCTATCGTGCCATTGGCAAAGGAAATAGCTGGATCGCTTACGATATCCCCGCCAAAACAGATGGCTTTAAATTCAAGGCCAAAAGCAAAACAAAAGGCAGTATGGGAGAACGTATTCGGTTTCAGAATGGGGCAACGCTACAAGTCTCAGCACCCCAACCGTGTACGATCACGTTAATTCGTCAGGGGGAAGTCGTGGCAACGGCCGTTAATGAAACTCATCTCACTTTTCACGCCACTCAAGCCGGAGCTTATCGCGTTGAATGTCATATTCCATATTTGGGGCAAAATCGAGGTTGGATTTATAGTAACCCGATCTTTTTAGTTTAATGATGTTAGGAACACTGAAAACTACCGACCACCTCAAGGGGTCTCAGAGAGTTTGCATTTTTTCTCCGTCTAGCTCTGAGGGCCTCTGAGAAACTCAGTGTTCTTGAAAAAACGTACCTTTTCAAACCTTGTTGTGTTTTCATGTAAGTAAATCACATTAAACACACCGGTTTTCAAATTTCTTTTTTTGATTTGCTAAGTGGAGAACAAAAAGTATCTTGAAATAAAACAGCTTAATCTAAGTTTTTGTTCTCCTGAAAGTAATTTTCATTGCCCAATTTTAAATTTAAGATATTTGTTGAAAATTACTTAAAAAAAGATTATGAGCTTTATTCGCGGCATTACACGACTCACATTCTGTATACTCACCATCATCATTGTAGGCATTCTAATCTTTATTGCGGCCTTTATTCCGGTCAGGGTTGGACGGTATCAGCTTGCCTTTTGGGTACTCATTCAGGCGGTTGATTTACTCGTCTTTGGCACAAATATAAAAGTCGTGGTGCCGGAATCTGAACGACTCAGTAAATTTTCAGGCTTCTTAATGCCAAACCACGTCAGCTACATCGATATTTTAGTGCTTTATGAGGCAGTGCCATGTCGGTTTTTAGCCAAAAACAAGATACGGTACTGGCCGGTGGTTGGACAGGTTGCCTATGCAATTGGATGTCTCTTTGTAAAACGAAAAGATAAAGATTCGCGTAAAAATGCCCGTGAAACGATGAAAAATATTGACCTATTCCCACCAATCATCATCTTTCCAGAAGGTACCCGCGGTTCGGGAACTGAGCTATTACCTTTCAGGTACGGGGGGTTTGAAATTGCGGCTGAAACCAAAACGCCAATTCTGCCTTTGGCCATTGTGTATGATAAGCTGGCGCTGATTCGCACGCACGATGAGTCGATTTGGAAGGCGTATTGGCGCTTATTAAGCAGTAAAGAACGGTTGACCGCAACGATTTATTTGTTGGATGAAATACGGCCGTTGCCCGAACAAGACCCTGTTCAACTTTCAATTGATACCCACGCTAAAATGAACCATATCCTCACAAAATATCAATATGCAGCAGAAATAAAGGAGCCAGCCAGCTCATGAAAACAATTGTAGAAACCATTGTTGCCGCCTTGCGATTTGGAACCGTCATCTTAGCGCTGTTTATCATGATGATTGTCATAGGCATTGCGGCATTAACAAACATCAAAATAAAAGAGATTCCTCTATCCGGTTGGTTAACCCGATCGTTAGTTATCTTTGTCAACCTCGTTCTTAACGTCAAAATTCATGTAGAAGACAAAGAACTCTTTCAAAATCATCACGGGTTTATTTTCCCAAACCACACCACGTTTATTGATATTCTCGTTGCGTTTGAAATTACTCCCGTGCGCTTCTTAGCAATGGCCGCGGTGGACAAAATGCCGTTTATTGGCTCAATTGCCCGCTCGATTGGCTGTGTTTTTGTTAACCGAAAAAACAAAGAATCACGGACGGCTGCTCGGGATGCCTTAATAGACGCCCCCAAATTCCCTCCGATGATTTTGTATCCGGAAGGGTATATTCAACCACCCCCCACTGAAATTTCGCCGCTTCGCTATGGCGCATTCGAGATTGCCCAAGATACAGACTACAGCTGTCTGCCCTGCGTCTTGATCTACGATAAGCTGGACCTTGTGTTTTGGACCGAAAAGAATACGTTTCTTGTAGCATGGAATTTCTGCAAACATATGACTCGTATCAATGTGAAGGTTTGCCCACTTCCCATTGTTTCACCAAAGCCAGGGGACGATATTGAAAAGTTAGCCAAAGAGACGCGACAGGCGATGATGGATGTGCTGACCCATGAGCATAAGCTGTTGGGGAATATTCCTTCGTGAGGGGATAACGAAGGTAAGCGGGTGACAAGGTGTCGAAGAATGGGTGTGGAAGTGAATCTGCTCCTTTATTTGTAACCTGCAACTTGTAACCTATAACCTTACGACATAACGACACGACAACTCTCCCACCTTAACCTCTGCCCTTCCCACTTCATTTTGTGCTAAAATTCCAGCCATATGGAATCAACAAGACCCTTAGAACCCCAAAAACGAGCCATTGTTGTAGGTGCATCCTCTGGTATTGGTGCGGCGCTTGTTCGTGAGCTCGTTCATTCTGGCTATACCGTGGCCGCTATTGCCCGACGTGAAGCCAAATTACAGTCGATGTGTGATGCAATTAATGCCTCCCAGGAAAAAACGGCCGTTTTGCCCATCATCCATAACGTGACCAACTACGATGAAGTTCCCACCCTTTTTCAACAAATCGTCAGCGATTTAGGCGGGCTAGACCTCATCATTTACAACGCTGGCATTCTGCAAAAAGTGTCCATCAACGAATACAACTTTGAAAAAGACAAAAGCATGATGGAAATCAACACTTTAGGGGCGATCGCCTGGTTGAATCAAGCGGCGGCTCGTTTTGAGCGGGCAAAAGCGGGGCATATTGTGGGCGTTGG
>JBCCFD010000057.1:0-25571 GCA_039029915.1 Chloroflexota bacterium | reverse complement strand
TTGCTAATGCCTCTGCGCCAGCGCTAAGGGATAGGGTCGTGATCGTAATTTCACGCTCATTCATGCCAAGAGAAGGACCCGCCAACTCAATAACACCAGCAAAAACACCAAGTCCCGTCGCCGCATTTTTCGCTCGACCATGCCATTTCTTACGCTCTAAACCATCAATTTTGAGGATTTTTTTGCGGAACTCAGCACCTAGGTATTTCAAGCCAGATTCAGCCCCTTCAATGCTGGAGACAATAAAGTCACCTTGGGCTGAAAGCGTCACTTCACCAAATGTTTCTAAAATTTCAACTTCTGTAAGCAGGCCAACAACAGGACCAGCTTCAAAATCATTGACCTGAAGGAAAGCCTCGTCCTCCATGAATTCATGATAAAGAGCAATAACATCACCAGCCATAAAGGCAAAGGTTTGTACTGTCGTGCCTAAATCTAAGGAAGCATCATCAACTAAATAATCGGTTGGCTCGGTGCTACTGGTGTCTACCGCCAATTTGCCACCCAACTCAACGGTTGTCCCAATGCCTTGATAAACGCCTAAATAGAAGTTCTTAGCAAGCGTCAAAACACCTTCTCTAGCTGCCGTTTCATTATTGATTGTGTCCTCACTGCCAATAATGGCAGTAATGTCTGCTGTTGTAAGCTGGCTTGCCAATTGTGGCTTTAAGGAATCGAAAAAGTAATCGATCACATCAAGCTCATCCCAGTTGGCGCCATTGTACTCATAGGGGCTCCATTTGATTGTTCCATTAACAGAAGCAAGTTGGTTCGTGAAGTCGAACGAAAGCGTTGCTGTGCTAGCTGATGTAGAAACAGAAACGGCACCTGCTTCTTCTAAGAGGGTTGAGGCAGAACTTTCTTCACGAATTGTCAAAACGTTAACGACATCATTTGCTGAGAGGTTTGGATTTGTGCCAAATGTATCATCAAGCAGTTGAGGCACCTGTGTTTCGATAATAAATTCAATGCCATCAACTAGATCAGTTGATGAAGAATCGAACAAAACAGCCAATTGACCGTTATTGATCCCCCAAAGTTCAGGCGCACCGTTTCCAAATGGATTTGCACCATCGTTATCAAAGCGGTTTTTAATTTCTTCAATATCAAACCGGTCTGATAAATCGAACGTACCCTGCCCATTGTCAATGACTTTACCTTGACTGAAGGATTGATTTAAACCATTGACAAGCCGCCAAAGGTCTTGTTCGTAGGCTGCGGTAAGAGCATCCGTTTGCGCAACAACGGCCGTTTTTACGCTATCGTATTGGTTAACTGTCATGCCAGTTACCATCATTTCATCATCATAAATGTGGAAAATTTGCTCCGAACCAGCCGACCAATTGTCATCATCCGCACAAAAAGTGGCAATATCCGCGCTGGTTGGGATATTGGTACAGCGATCGGTAATACCAGAAACAAACCAAACCACCCGTGACGTGTGGTTTAGGCCCCATGAGGCAACCTCAGGCCGATACACCATTTGAGCACTCCACGCGACCGGTGTATCTCCGACTTGATCAGTTACCTCCACCAGTGGCACATAGGCCACAAGTTCTTTTGAATCAGGGTCCTGACTAACGCTGATACCATAATCATCTAAGGTTTCGTTATCAATCCAGGTATCAATAAGGTCACTATCTGCAATATTTCCATACTCTAAACTAGAAAGAATCGGGAGGCTCCCCACAATATTGCTATCGTTATCTTCCGGATTAGGGATTCTGATTTCCAACATTGGGGTTAACACAATGTCCCGATTTTGGACTTTGGTAATTTGACCCTCTTTATCAACGGGCCACTCAAAGGAATTATTGGTGTGCCATAAATGATCGGGGTTATCAGGCCGGATTTGATACTCAACGATAACGGTAGCACCCGGTGAGACCCCAGCAACGTTTATTTGGATATTTTCGAGGGCTGTTGACTCAATATCGCCAACATAGGTTGGAGAAAGATCGGCTTTATCAGGGACACCATCCCCATCATTATCAAAATCAAAGGCATCAGGTGCTCCGTCTCCATCGCTATCGCGACAGAGATTTGTTGAAACATCGACGCCTGTAAATGTACCGTCTGTGGCAACATCGACTCGTTCAGGACACTCATATGAATCAGGTAAACCGTCCCCGTTCGTGTCATAATCAAGAGGGTTTAGATACCATTGATTCCCATTGTTAAACCCCTGTACCTCAGCTAAATCACTGAGTAGATCTCCGTCAGAGTCAATATCTTCTGGATCGGTGCCTAAGCGGAATAGTTCAACACCGTTGGTTAAGCCATCACCGTCGCAGTCACCATCATTGTCGGTAAAA
This sequence comes from Chloroflexota bacterium, assembly GCA_039029915.1. Lineage (GTDB taxonomy): Bacteria > Chloroflexota > Anaerolineae > Promineifilales > Promineifilaceae > QQUD01. Next base: position 23,256 of record JBCCFD010000057.1, on the reverse strand, counting down.
TCACAGGTGTTTAAGGCAACCGTAGCTAGCTCAATTTCGTTTTGAACAAGCAAATCGCTATTATCTTGAGCCAAAATGGTTTCAGGGCGAGCAGAATCCAAGACAGCTTCACCCAAATCTGCTGGCGCATTAAGCGGATCGATTGATGGATTAAAATCACGTTCGTCTGATCCTAATTGTTCAATCTCCTCTTGTTGGATCTGGTTTGCATTTTGGTGTGCAATTTGTTCACCTCGTTCATGACTATAGGCGTGCGCCTGATTCGCCTGAAATAGAGGGGCAAAAACCATTGACAAGATCATCACCAGTGAAATCGTTGAATACATCTTTGGCGATTCACGATAAACAAACATCGCCACGATTAAAGCGGCACCGATCAAAAATAAGCCAACTTGAATGCCAAACGTTTCAAAGGCTTGGGGCGTAATGGCTTGCACATTGGGGAGTAGAGAGATGGGATCGTCAGCTAGGATTGAGGGATTTTCAACGATTCGAGGGATCATCCAAAATAAGCTGTTATCAACAATCGAATTTTTCCAATTGCTGAATTCAGTAACCATCTCTGCTTCAACTTGCTCAAGAGCACCTGACTCAGCGGGGAATTCAACGTTGATGATTTGATAGAGGGGCAACCCATCAGCAGAGACCCAAAGCTGGCCTTGGCCTGTCATATCGACGAGGTGGTCAAGCTGTTGCAGCTCGAGATTTGGCTGCAGCTCACCGCTTTGATGCATTTGGGCTTCATTTTGACGGCGCATATATTCGGCAAAGCGAGGCCCGCTGATTTCAAATGTAAACATGGTAGCGGCATCCATCACGCGAACGGCCGTTACCGTATCTAGTTCAGAATCATTGCGCCAATTCTCAACTTCTTCAACATTAACGGCCGCATAAGCAAACCCTGTTAAATCGTTTCCGGGCGCGAAAAGAAGCGTGGCTTCATCAAGCTCGATCCATGCATCATCGACGCCGGTACGGCCGTATGAAACTCCCTCTTGAATTCTTAACTGAATCGCATTGCCATCTGTCCACAAATTAAGAGACATTTCATCAGTGGGCCTATCTACAGACCCGTCGGCCGTCATTAACGTCGTTTCAGGACTACGCCCCACATTCTCGATTCGAGGTGTGGGGTTATTCGTTTGTAATGAACGAACATTAAAGTCGTATTGGCCAATGTCTCTCGCCAACGCCCAAACGCGGTCGAATTGATGCTGATCGGTAAGGGGAACGGCCGTTACCAACGACGGCCACAACATTAATGTCAGCAAGCCCAAAGAAGCTAATAGTAGATAACTTCTTCGCGCTATGTTTTTGCGACGTAGTTTAGAACGTTGGGTTTTCTTATTTGGAACAGATTTCATAAAAAACTCCTACAAGATACAAACAACTTACAATTTTTTAAATTTTGGAAAGTGAGATAGGGATGAAAAGAACACACATTATTCGTTATTGATTTTGCCAAAACGAAAACAGCTTGTATGTATACAAAAGTAGACAATTTTGTATCAATAGTTGATACATTTGGGAAAAATCCCAAACTTTTCCCTTATACTGCCTCGCAGACAATTTTTTGATCAGCTTTGTAGCATCTGATCATTTCCGGAACCGGTCTTTGGCGTTGACGATGGAGCACAGACTTTTTCAAGAAATGCAAAAAGCTCCCTCTCCGAGCGAAAGTGAAGCACTTCTTGGGTATGTGCATTTTCCAATGAAACACGCCAATTCAGGTCCTGATGGCCGCGCCTTAAACGAAGTAAAAAAGCATGATATTCGTTCATACAGAGCACATATTAAAAGACAAACGTTTCATGAACGTTTCACGGCAAGTTCACGGGCAGACAATCAAGAAACGGTTGATAACAGCAATACTGAATAAAGTTACAAGCTAAAAACAACGGCCCGCAAATGACATCAGTGCCACATATTGCAACCACCTAGATCTGTTCAACCAGAGCAATATGTGGATGGCATACTATAAATTTTTGATTTGTACACAATAGCTAGAGGTCAGATGACGGCCCAAGTTTATAGGTAAATATGACAAGACATTTTAATCTTTTAGGGACTCTTTCTTTCGAGTCCGACAACCAATTAATGCCAGTAATGAGCAGCCGAAAAGGCTGCGCTCTGTTAGCCTATCTCATCGTTAAGAGGCAGCCCCAAGAACGGGAAGCGGTTGCAGATTTACTCTGGGAGTCAACATCCACTAAGCAGTCCTTAGCTCGGTTACGCGTTTTGCTAACGAGAATTCAAAAACAGATTCCCGAACTGATTGTGACGCGAACAACGCTTTGCTTTCGGCCAACGGCAGATACGGCCGTTGACCTATACGACCTGCAAGAGAACTTGCTTGCCGGTGAGGCAGATAGCTTAGAACAAGGATTGGCGACAATCAAAGGGCCGCTGATCGAAAACTTCTACCTAGAGGGCACGTACCGTTTCAATGAGTGGCTTATTGTTGAGCGAGAGCGTTTGCATTTACAAACCCTCGACGCCTTTCGCCAATTAACGGCGACTTATGAAAAACAGAACGACACCACCAAGCAAATTAACATCACAAAACGCTGGCTTGAATCAGATCTATTAAACGAAGAAGCGCTACGAAACCTGCTCCGAGCCCTTACTGCAAACGGGCAGCATGATACCGCTATCGCTCAATATGAAAGGAGTCGCCAGCAGTTATTAGACGAACTTGGTGTAGAGCCTGAAAAAGAAACGACAGCCCTTTACCAACAGCTGTTGGCGCTTAAGAAGGCGGCGGTGGAGCTGCCTCAATCCTTACCCGCTCAAGCTGCATGGCCAGATGATAATCAACTTTCAGAACCTGCTTTTTTACCCGCAAACTCTTTTATCCCTTATCAAAGGAACAATGATTTTACGGGTCGCAAGGAGTCACTGCTTAAGATTGCTAATCATCTATCGCTCCACTCAGACCCAACGAAACCGTTTCAACGGACAATGGCTATTACGGGGATGGGCGGTTTGGGAAAAACCCAGCTGGCGGTGGAATATTGCTATCGCTACGGCCGCTATTATCACGGCGGGATCTTTTGGATCAGCTTTACCGATGATGAAAATATTGTCAACGAACTACTAGAGATTGGTGGTGAGCGAGGTCTTGGCCTATATAATGAGACCACTCAGCTAAGTAAAAAAGACAAACTCGATCGCATTAAAAAAGCGTGGCAGGACCCCATCCCCAGGCTGCTCATTTTTGATAACTGCGAAGAAGAATCTTTACTATCTGAATGGCTTCCTGTCACTGGCGGCTGTCGGGTATTGATAACGAGCCGCCGCGCCAACTGGTCTAATGCTTTACAGGGGGTCGAACGCCAATTATCCGTTCTTGATCAGGAGGAAAGCATTGATTTAATGACAAAGGTGGTGCCTAAACTCACCCCTGATGAAGCGTTGGCCATTGCGGAAACCGTCGGGCATTTACCGCTGGCGCTCCATTTAGCCAGCAGTTTCTTAAAGCGATATCAACAAATTACGGCCGTTCAGTATCTGCAACAGCTTGAAAATCAAGGCGTTTTTGAACATCCCTCTTTAAAGGGGAGAGGTGCAGTCTATTCTCCAACGGGACATGAACTCGACGTATTCCATACTTTTGCAGTTAATCTTGAACAACTTGATATTAATGACGCCATTGATCAAACAGCCAGATTTCTGCTAGCTTGTACTGCCCAATTTGCCCCAAGTGAACCAATACCTCGCCACCTTTTATTAAAAATGCATCAAGCAGATGATTTGATGGGGCAACTTTTAGCAGAAGACGCTGTAACCCGTCTTGAATCTCTTGGATTCATTCGCTCGAATGGTCAGGAATCATTGTCTGTTCATCGATTGATTACGGCATTCGCCAGCCGGGTGCTGGCCGAAACCGGAGAGGCGCATGCACGGGTTCAGTTCGTCGTTTGGGAAACGATCAAAGAAAGCTGGACACAAGAACTAGCATTATTAAAACTTCCAATACAGCCTAAACAGCTTCATCATCTTGCAAACAGTTCTTTTGACCAAGAAAATGTATATACAGCAAGATTTGCACACGCATGGGCTAAACACTTAATCGAAGGGGCAAAGTATTCCGCTGCTAAAACCTATTTGGAAAGAGCATTTGCCGTTCTTAAGAAGCTTGGCTATACCGACCGTATCGATTTTGCGAATATCACAAACTCTTTAGGAACGGTCTATTGGCGTTTAGGTGATATTGAAGCAGCAAGCGAAATGTACACCAAAACAAACAGCATGTATGAAGAATTATTAGGCCAAAATGACGAAAGAACAGCGAAAAGCATTAGTAACCTTGGCATTTTACATCATCTGAAAGGAGAGTTTGAGCAAGCAATTGACTATTATCAAAAAGCTATCAACGTTTTTGAGAAGATTCCCAACCTAAATCCGGTTCTTACATCAATCTCGATGTTTAATTTAGGGTCCATTTTGAATGCTGCCGGGGAATATGAACGAGCGAGAACGCTATTAGAGAAAACTTTAACGATTCGAAGAGAGCGATTTCCTGAAAATAACCCTTATATCATTTCAAATTTAAATTCACTGGCAGATTTATATTCTAACCAAGGAAACTATGAGCAAGCCTTTATTTTTCTGGATGAAGCGATGGAGGCCTGCCATCAGCAGTTTGGTGAAGAACATGAAACAACAGCTATGGTTTTAAGTAATTACGCAACGACACTAATTCAAGTTGAAGCGTTCGCCAAAGCAGAATCTTACACGAATCGCGCACTAGCCATTCGCAAAAAACTGCTCCCCCCTGAGCATCCCTATACCATACAAAGCACAAATACTTTAGGCATAATCTATCTAAAAACAGGACGACTTGACGAAGCTGAAGCGGTTTTTTTACAAACGATAGAACATCAGCTTGCAGACAACCCCGACCATGCCGAAACGGCCAAAAATTTAAACAATTTAGGTAACCTTTATTTAAAACTCAATCAGGGTGATAAGGCGAAAGCATATCTTGATCAAGCGCTAACGCTGGTGCAAAAAAACTATAAACCATCTCACCCAGCCGTCGCTCATTCATTGATCAGCATGGGGGATTATTTCCGTGAGGTGGAAGCGTATCAAACAGCTTCTGAATATTATTCCCAGTCACTTGAGATATTAGAAACGGCCGTTTTGCCCACCCATGTCGATCTCGCCCGCGTGAAGCGTAAGCTCAGAGACATTTGATTTCTAATGGACCGATTCGTCAAGGAATCAACCCAATACTATTAGGCAACAGATGATTCGCTACATAGTTTTTGAGCCTGCTCCTGCAGGATTTCCAGTGCTAAATCAACTTCTTCAAGATGGGTTTGAAAGTTAAGCACCACGAGCCGCAGCACAAAGTTGCCATCTAATTGGGTTGAGCTGATAAATATACGGCCGTCTTCTAAAATCGCCTCTAATAATTGGCGATTAAAGTCGTCCACATCTCCCTGTTTTGGAAGATATCGATACGTTACTACGGAAAGATCGGGGTAAGGTCCCACCTCAAATCCATCCAGCTCTTTTAACTTTTCGTAAAAATAACGAGCCAGTTCAATCTTTTCCGCCAGCGCTGCTCGAAAAGGTGCCACCCCAAACAGCTTGAGATGCAGCCACATGCGCACCCCTCGGAAATGCTTAGAAAGTTCAGGGGAAAGATCGGCTGGAGATAGCTCTTCGATCAAATCCAGCGCGTCCTGCATATAGGATGCGCTATCGTGATGCGCTTCGTACAGATGTCGTCGATCTTTAACAAGCACAATGCCTGTTCCCCACGGCATAAAAAAACCTTTGTGAGGGTCAATAATCATTGAATCAGACAGCTCGATACCCGCCAACCTACTTCGCCCTTCCTCACAAAGCATAAAGGCGGCCCCATACGCCCCATCCACATGAAACCAAATATCATGCGCTTTGGTTAATCGGCCAATTTGAGCCAGCGGATCAACTGCCCCTGTGTGGGTGGTGCCTGCTGAAGCAATAACAAGCCAAGGAATAAGCCCAGCCTGTTTATCCGCTAAGATAGCTTGCTCGAGGGCGTTGGCATCAAGCCGATACTGGTCGTCAACTGGGATGGTATGCTGAACGGCCGTTTCCAACCCTGCAATCTTCAGCGCTTTCGTCACGGCATGATGCACAAAATGAGTCGTATACACCACCGTGCGCTCGATATTGGCCGGCTTCACTCGCATCGCCTCCCGTGCCGTCACAATGGCTATCAAATGAGCGATGCTACCCCCAGACGTCAAATTTCCGGCCGCTGTTTCCGGATACCCCATCAAATCTGCGGTCCATCGTAGCAGCATATTTTCCATGCGCACCGCTCCCGGAGATGCATAAAAGATGCCTGCAAAGCGATTAGATATTGCCGCCAAATAATCACCTAAGGCGGAAGGGTATAGCGGACCGCCGGGAATATACCCAAACATTCGGGGAGAACCGGGACTAAGATTAGGACAATCTACGTTTTCCTTGAGTAGCGTAAGAGCAGCTTCTATAGAGATGCCGTTTTCCTCAATGGGAGAATCGAGAAGAGAAAGGCCGTTGTCTGTTCCGGTCACAAAAGCGGGAGCCTCGCCCAAGTTTTGTATAAACGATTCAGCGTAAGCAGTTACATTGGTTAATAGATGATGGCGTTCGCTTTGAGATGGCTCCAATTGACGGGCAACGGATTCTAACTGTTTGATTTTTTGTGTCATATTTTTTAGTTGTGTAGCTGATGTTCAACAACCAGCTTCATCAAGGAGGCATTATCCTCAACGTTGAGTTTTTCCATGATTCTGGCCCGATAGGTGCTGACAGTACCTGGCGTAATAATTAACATTTCGGCAATTTCGCTGCGCGTCTTGCCAGCAGATAGGTATTGCAGCACTTCTCGTTCGCGCACGCTTAAGCTCATCAGCGGATTCTCCAGCAAGGTTTTGCTTTCATTTGAGGCTTGATCTAGCGTTGTGGCCACCTGTTCAGTTTGGTTGAGCAACTTATCTAATAGAGCGTGAGCCTGATTGAGCTGCTCAATAGCTAACTGAGCATCGTATTCCGTTGGCTCTGTATGATTCAGAACGTTTTGGGTGAGCAACAGGTTTGTTTGAAGGAGCTTGAGTTTTTGCACAATTTGCTCTTGGAAGGTTTGCGTCAAGCCAAGCTGCTGTTTTTGCTGATTTTCTAAAAATAGTTGGGTTAAATTACGCAGGTGTTCGCTTTGCTGAGTCATTGTTTTAGCAAGCTGGGCTTTTTCGGCCTCTTCTTTTTCTCGCCGCCGAATCTCTTCTTGCAAAACGGCCGTTCTTTCTTCTACTTTTTCTTCTAACACCTCATTATTATCCTGCAGCTCTTTTTGTAATGCCTGTAGCTCGAGATGTGTATTAACCCGAGCAAGAAGTTCTTTAGACTCAATGGGCTTGGTCACGTAATCAACAGCCCCCGCCTCCAATCCCTGAACTTTGTCATTTGCATCCGTTAAAGCGGTCATGAAGATGACGGGGATAACGGCCGTTTCTGGATTCGCCTTCAAACGTCGGCAAACCTCAAACCCATCCAAACCAGGCATTTGCACATCAAGCAAAATCAAGTCTGGTGTGGCTAGTTCAGCGCTTTCAAGTCCATCAGCCCCATTACGGGCCACCAAAATTTCAAAGCTATACGCCTGCAGATACTCCATAACCACCTTTAGATTGGTGATATTGTCATCAATAATCAAAATCGTTTGCTTTCTACTGGTTTTTGGCATGCGTTCTCCAATATATGGTCTACTTAAAGTTGACGGTAGAGTTCTGCTATTTCCCGATGTTCGTCAACATTTTCCCAAAACGATTTCTTAATTAGCTCATCCTCAATATTTCCAGCTTGCTCTACTAACTGAGAATAGGCTTGTTTCACGAGCGAAACTGCTCGTTGATCAGATTTTGCCATTAAACATTTGATACAGGTCAAATAAATGAGATAGCCATTTTCGCTCCCCACTAATGAGGGGTCCTGCTCAAGTTTTTTGAGCACATCACTTAAATAGGGCTCGCTTGATTTTTGTTGTACAAAATATAATTGAGCTAGATGAGCTTGCATTGAAATAATATAATTTGTCACTTCCATTTCACTGAATTTTTCTAAAGCTTTTTTGTAAAGGTCTTCCGCCTGAGTGTACGCCTTTTTTAAATACGCCACATACCCTAAATCTCTGATTGAAGAAGCTTCTACAAATTGATCCCCAATTTCACGACTAATCGTGATGCTTTCATTAAAAATCTCGACAGCTTCTTCCAAATTCATTTGTCTTATCGCCACTCCGCCAAGATTCCCCAACATAAATGCTCTTGAGCGGGGCGACTTGTCACCAAATAAAACCAAACTTTCCTCTAAATATTCCCGTGCTTCTTCATAAGACCCCCAAATAAAAACAAGATACCCCATATTGCCTAAACAGTTGGCTTGGCTTATTTGGTCACCAATATCGACAGCATTTTGGAGCCACATTTGAAAAAACCGCTTGGCTTCTCCAAACTTCCCTTGGATTGCGGCTGAAACACCTAAGTTAGACAATAAATCCCCCTCAATTCGTTTATTGCCAATTGCCTTGTTGATTTTTAAACCTCTTTTTAGATATTTATCAACATCTTCTTGTCGATTTAACAATCTTGATGTGTTTGCCAACCCAATTAAACTTTGTCCTTCACGATATTGATCATTTAGCTCACGGTAAATTTCGACAGCTTGTTCAAAATAGTTAAAACCTTCCTGAAATTCGCCTTTGGCATATGATAAATTCCCCAATTGATGCAGGGCATTTCCTTCGCCAATTTTACTGTTTATTTGACGTTCTTGTTCTAAATTCTCCTCGAGATAGATTAAGGCTTGATCAGTTTGCCCTTTTCGAACGTAGACTCTACCTATTGCAAATGTCGCCAACCGTCTGACATGCTCATCTTTTTCTTGCTTCGCCAAGGTCAAGGCTTTCTGCACAGCGTTTAGGGCGTCATCATACTCCCCAACAGCTTCTGAATAGCTGGATTGTTTTAACAAAACCTGCGCCCGCGTTTCTAAATCAACGCCATCACTTAATGATTGTTCAAGTAAATCTAAATCTTGTTTTTGGGAGTCCCGCTCACCGAGAAGGTTAAAAACAGCTTCCCGCGCCATCAAGATTTCAAAACGGCCGTTTCTATCCTCTGCCGTAGTTAATTCTAACGCCCGACTCAAAAACCGTATCGCTTCTTCGTTATTAAACGCCTGAGCATTATATTTCCCAGCAACGAGGGCGTAGTGCCGTTCTTTTTGATGATCCTCCGCTCCGTGCCACAGTCTCGCCGCCGTACCCGCTTCACTCTCATCATCTGCATAAAGCGATTCAGCCGCTGCGGCGACCGTTCTAAATAAACTTACCTTATTTTCGGGCTGAATATCTTTGAGCAGCGCTTCCCTCAGCTTATCGTGCGCAAAACGCCACTGGTTTTCTTGAACGGTAAAGACGGCCGTATCTAATCCCAATGATAGCCATCCATCAAGTTCAATCCCTTTTTGCAAAACAGGGATCAACTTCAGATCAAGTTCACGCCCGTAAACGGCCGTTTGCACCAGTAGCTGATGAAAATGTGCTGGCATCTTATCAAGTCGCCGTCTAATAATCGACTCCATGCCGCCTGTAAATACCCCTTCAGGCAAAGACATTTCGCCCACATTTGCCAAAGTGCCCGCTTCCTCCGCTAAAGCACGGACCACCTCAACCAAGAAAAAGGCATTTCCTTCCGTCTCCTTTTGTAAGAGCTGGAGGACATCTTCCTGCTGGGTTATTCCCTCCCCGAGCATCGATTGCGTCAAGGTTGAAATGGCATCCAGTCCCAAGCGTTCCAAAGCGATGGCCTCAGCGTTTGGGAACTGCTCGGGTAAATCTGGGCGCTCATCGTGACGGTAGCTCCCAATAATCCAAATGGGGCTAGCTCCCAAACGCTTAAGGATTCCCTGGAGCGGCTGCAGGCTACTTTCTGCCCACTGCAAATCCTCAAGCAGCAGCAGCGTTGGTTGGGTCTGCCGCTTCATCAGTTCAATAAAAGTGAAAATCAGGCGCTGTTGAGATTCTTGTTCGGAAATTTTTGGTGGCGCGACAATGGGCTTATCAATAATTTGCCCAATGTTGGGAATAATTTGCTGCAGCACGCCCGCTTCAAGCTCTGAGATTTCACTGTTTAAGACAAGATGAGGCATCACTTCTCGCCACATTTGGAAAGAGGTCCCCCCATCTAAAACGGCCTGTCCATAAATGACCTGCCACCCCGACACAAGCAGGCGCGTCCGCAATTCATCTAGCAAACGGGATTTCCCAACCCCGCTCTCACCCCCTATCAAGGTCAAGGCGGGCTGATTATTTTCAACCTGCTCTTGGATAGTCGCTAACCGAGCCATCTCTTCATCACGCCCCACAAAAGCGGCCGCCTGTAGAAAACTTTCCCGGATCGCATGACTTTCGGTTGGGGCTAAATCAGAATTAATGGCGTTGAGATCATCGAGCACATCGTTGGCGCTTTGATATCGTTTATCTGGTGATTTTGAAAGAAGTTTTTGAAAAACGGCCGTTAAAGCGGCATCATCTCCCAGCAATGTCCAATCTGGCGAACTATCTAAAACCCGATCTAACATCCAAGCGTCCACAGGTCCAAATGGATGTTGCCCCACCAATAATTCAAACCCAATAACACCAGCGGCAAAAAGGTCAGCGGGTTCTGAAAACGATTCGCCTAACCAAATTTCAGGTGCCCAATATGCCGGCGTGCCGCTCGTCGAGCTATCTTTTGAGTCGCTCTGAGCGATGGCCAAGCCAAAATCTAAAACGCGCAAATGACCGTCTGTAACTAAAACATTATCCGGTTTCAAATCACGATGAAGCACCCCACGCCGATGCAAATAAGCCAAGGCCTGAAGCATTTGCATCATCAAATCAATTTTTTGATTCTGCGGCAAGGCTTTTCCCGCTTCGAGTATATTCTCGGCGCTTGGCAAATAGGACATTGTGTAAAAAGGGGTTAAAAATTGATCGAAACCGTAGTTTAAAACGGAAATGATGTGCGGATGTCGTAAGCCAGCCAGCACTTGAAACTCCCGAGCAAGCGCTAAGCGTAAATCATCAAGCATCAATCCTGGCGAACGACTGTGAAAATCAAGCCTTTCCACGGGGAGATGCACCATTTTCAACGCCACCGACTCCCGCACTAGTCGATCATACGCCAGTGAAACAACGCCCATTCCCCCAGCTCCGAGTTCTTCTTGCAAAATATATCTATTATTAATGCGTGGATTCATATTCGTATTTAGTTGATAATAGGTTGAGGAAAGGCAAATGACGATTTCGTTATTTACCTAGAAAGCGTTCAATAAATTGACGAATTTCGCGTGTTTCGAATGCCTCAACATGAGCCAGTATGACATTAGCAAAAGGCTGATATGAGTTTGACAAAGCTAACAAGCTGTTGATCTCTTCCCGAATACGTCTTAAGTTTCCGGTTCGTGCAAGGTCATAAAGAGTCTTCAGATTATCCTGCGATGGCGCAATAATTTCAAATGAATTGACAGGATTTCCCCCATCTTGAGCAGACGAAGGCTGCGCTTCAAAGACCCATTCAAGCTCCAAAAGATCCCCCACTATCTTTAGAAGCTCACTATATTCTACCGGTTTTGATAAAAATGCGTCACAACCGGCTTCTTTGCTTTGGGTTTGAGCTGCCCGCCCTATGCTGGCTGAAACGGCCACGATGGGTATATTCTTCGTTGCGTCATCAGCTTTCATTTCTTTAACAACTTCAAAACCTGAAACATCTGGCATGATTAAATCCATAAGAATCAAATCAGGCTGCCATTGCTTTGTAAGATGTATAGCATCTGCACCATTGCTAGCAATTTCCATTTCAAAATTTAAAGGATCTAAAAAGCTTAACAAAACCGCTAAATTCTCAGGCCGATCATCCACAATTAATACGCGCTTTGTTTTTCCTATGTACCCTTTAATAGTTAAGGTTTTATCCTCAATCGTTTGGGCCATTTCTAAAATTGGTACTTCAATGCCAAATGAAAAGACGCTACCGCTGTCCATTTCGCTTTGAACATCTATCGTGCTATCCATTAGCTCTACAAGTTGCTGACTGATAGATAGCCCTAATCCAGTTCCTTTGGCTTGCTCAACGGCCGTTCCTGCTTGCTTAAATGGTTCAAATATCTTCGTAATTTCAGCTTCTGAAATGCCTAATCCAGTATCGGTCACCTTAAATTGCAAAGAACAAAAATTTCGGGATGCATCTTCACATCGACTGATAACCTCAAACTTAACAAAGCCATTGGGAGTGAATTTGACCGCATTCCCCAACAGGTTCAAGAGAACTTGTCGCAGGCGGGTTTCGTCAGCCAATATAAACTCAGGTATTTCAGCAGACGCCTCATATATAAACTCAAGGTCTCTTTGCTGGGCAGATAGCCGCATTAAGGAAACCACGCCGTTTAAAAACGAGGGCAGATGCATTTCATTAGGAAATAGTTCTAGCCGCCCCGCTTCGATGCGCGCTAGATCGAGCACGTCATCAATAAGCATCAAGAGATATTTACCGTTTTCATAAATGGTATTGAGACCATTACGGCCGTTATCGGACAGTTGATTGTCTCTTTGTAAAATCTGAGCGTAGCCTAAAATGCCGTTGAGTGGGGTTCGTAGCTCGTGGCTCATATTGGCTAGAAAGGCGCTTTTAGCCTGATTGGCAACATCGGCTTCCTTTTTAGAAACAACCAGTTGAGACATCGTTTCAGCCAGTTGATCATTCAGCGTCTCTAATTCGGCCGTACGCTTTTCAACCCGATCCTCTAGCGTGTTATAGAGCTGGACATTTTCGATAGAAACGGCCGCTTGATTTGCAAAAAGAGTCAGCGGGCCAATGTCCTCTTTTTTAAAACGGGATTGAATGGCCCGATTCTCAACATAAATCGCCCCCACAATTTGTTCCTGCGTCATCAGCGGAACACACATCACGGACCGCAGCCGATGATCCATGACGCTTTTCGATTGTGCAAAACGAGAATCCATGGCCGCATTGCCCAGCACGAGCGCTTCTTTGTGATGCACAACATAGTCTAAAATTGAACGGCTAATCTGGTCAGTTGCATAAGATGTCTTACTGCTTGCATCTGTTTCCCGAAAAGCTTTGAAATCCAGTTGATTGTCGGCATCAAAAAGAACCAAGCAACCGCGCTCCGCGCCTACTAGGGTCAGCACCTCATTAATGACTAAATCATAGAGCGTTTGAGGCTCTCGCGTCTCCGCCATTTTGCGGCTAACGTCAATAACATACTCTAATAGCTGTTTCGCGTTTTCCATTTTTTCCCGTGGTCATTTAGGATATATGTAAGTAGGAGAACAAAACTTTAACCAAGTTGCGATACTTCAATCAACTTTTTGTTCTCGATTTATATGAAAATCAATAAAATTTACCTAAGGGCTATTTTGCCATTCAGCCGTTTTGGATGCAACTTGAAATACGCCATTCTCAGAAAAGGGCCTGCTCAGTTGTCCTAAAAATTTTTACTTATGAAATAATTTTGGCTGGTTTGGTAGGTTTTGGCTCCCCCACCATGTTCTACGTTAATACCAAACACTCATTTCTAACCGGCTTGCCGCTCCGCTTCCCGCTTTAAGTCAGCCGCAAACTGCTCGAAAGATTCATCAAACGGAGGAATAAAGCGACTAAAAAGGGGAAATAAAAAACCACCGATTTTTTCATTCATCGAAAATATAACACCACTGCCTTGAGGCGTAATCGAATAAACGCGGCTACCTTGACGGTCTCCCCAAACCAATCGTTTCTCAGGCTCAAATTCTTTGACGGTCAGATTAAAGGTGCGGCTTTCATCCAGTGTTGATACCAGCTTAACCGTTTGCCCCAAGGCAATGTTGCCTTCAAGCGAGACAATCGTTGAGTTCCAGCGAGCGGCATCGCTAGCGTTTGTGAGTAGCCCCCACACGATAGCGGGGGATGCCTCAATCTGGATTGAAACACTGGTTTCACGACTAAATGTCTCTTTTATGGTTGATGCCTTTCCATTTGTAGATGTGCTCATTATTTTATTCTCCTAAATACCTCAAATATTTTTAAGTTTGGATTGAGCAGATATGTTTAAGGGCGTCTATCTTAACCAACTCAAACTCGCTCAAATCATTATTCACCTTACCGACGCAGTAAAGTTCCGAATTTCGACATCCAACTTTTGCAAATTATTTGAGATCGCGCATTCGCTGGTTGATGTAATGACGCTCCACTTCATTTTGCGTATTCTGATGAGCTGATTCATAAGCAATCTGAGCCGCATCGAGTTCTCCCATACGCCGCAGCATATCGGCCTGAGCTAAATGAAATGGGGCATACTGCTTGAGCTCATCACCAATTAGATCCAGCAAAATCAACCCTTTGTCTGGCTGATAGGCCAGTGAAATCGCAACGGCGTGATTCAGCCGAATAATGGCTGACAGATTAAAACGCATTAACTCACGGTATAGTTCGGCAATCTGGATCCAATCTGTTTGCTCGGGCTCTTTTGCTTCAGCGTGGAGGGCGGCAATAGCGGCCTGAAGCTGATAATTGCCAGGCACCTGCATGTACAACGCTTTTTCTACTAGTGAGATACCTTCTTGAATAGAAAAATGATCCCACTTGGTTCGATCTTGTTCTGTGAGCGGAATTAAATTATTGGCGGCATCTAAACGAGCCTTACTACGTGAATGGTGGAGCAGCATAAGCGCCAATAATCCCAGCACTTCAGCATACTGCTGAGCCGGTACATCAGTTTTGTTGACGCGTATCAGGGATTCAAGAATGCGGCACAAGCGAATGGCGTTATCACATAGCTCATGCCGGATCAAGTCGTCTCCGGCCGTGGCGGCGTAGCCTTCGGTGAAAATGAGGTAGATAACGGCCGTTACTGACGCCAACCGCTCAGCCAATAGATGCGCCGGAGGCACGTAGTAAGGAATACCGGCTTGTTTAATTTTTCGCTTAGCACGGACCAGCCGCTGGCCCATTGTTGTGGATGGCACAAGGAAAGCAGCGGCGATTTCACTGGTTGTCAATCCACCAAGCGTATGCAGGGTGAGCGCAATTCGTTGCGCCACTGGGAGGGCGGGATGACAGCAAGTAAAAAGCAGCTTAAGCCGTTCATCAGGGATTTCGCCAGCCTGATCATATTCAACTTTGACATGTAACGTCTCAGGGGGGAGGTCTGCCATTTGCTGGGCATCAAACGGCACAGACCGCACTCGACGTATGCGGTCAATTGCTTTGCGTCGAGCCGTTGTCGTGAGCCAGGCACCGGGTGTGTTCGGAACGCCGTTTTTTTTCCAATCTCGAATGGCGGCGGCAAACGCATCTTGTAACGCTTCCTCGGCGACCTCAAAATCACCCACATACCCAATAAGGGTTGCTAAAAGTTGACTGTACTCTTGCTTATAAACCTCAGCAATGCGATCTGATAATAACTGTTGATTCATCCCGAGAATTCTACAGCAAAATTTAAAAATAAATCGAAATAAGGCGATAGGAATTGCTGGTGTTCAGAAAACTGAGAAATTCAACGCGAATTGTGCGGTATCTGAACTCAAGTTCTGACAATTCACGTTGAATTCGATTCAATTAATCACTGGCGTTACGCAGTATCACCGGTGCAAACCTCAGAGGTTTTTTAGCGTGTAACATCAGTTATTCAGTAATGTCGTAGCTCATTACGGGGCGAATTTCAATTTTACCAAAGCGCGCCTCAGGACACTTACCGGCCCACGCAATCGCTTCATCAAGATTTTCCGCTTCAATGAGGTAAAAGCCACCTAACTGTTCTTTCGTTTCGGCGAAGGGGCCATGTGTTGTCACCACATTCCCCTCTTGATTCTGAACAGTGGTCGCGGTCGCTGTTGGCTGTAGAGCTTCGCCAGCTAAACGCACACCGGCCGCCATAATATCACGCGTATACGCTTCGTATTCCCCCATAAATGCGGTCATCATCTCTGGTGGCATATTTGCTGCCATGCTCTCATCGCTATAAATCAAAAGTACATATTTCATTTGTATCACCCTTTATTTTTAGATGGGGCCGTCAATTGCGGAACAATCTACGGCCGTTACGCTATTGTAGCGTGGTTATTAATTACCGTACCGACGCAGCTTGACCTCGTATTTCGACACGGCCTTCTTTATTCCTCAAGCTTGTCGCTGGTTTCTTAGGGATACGGCCGTGTTTGCAATAAAACATTTGACTTTACGAGCCAATGTTATAGAATCCTTGCCATTATTCCATTATACAGAATAGTTTTCACGATACGGAAAGATGTCAGAGATTCAATCAGTTCAACGGGCTTTTGAAATACTAAATGCGGTTGCCCAAGTTCCCCATGGGGCACAGTTAGGAGATATCGCCGAGCTAACGGGTCTGCCTAAGAGCACCATCTCGCGCATGTTAACCACATTGGAAAAAATTGCGGCCGTTAAGCGCGAGCACCCAAAAGCTGGCTTCCAAATTGGCCCAGCGATAGCCGCATTAATAGCCCAGCCTTCATGGCTTGTGAGTTTAGCCGAACAGCCATTGCGGCGTTTGGTTGAGGAAACAGGTGAAACCGCAACACTTTCTATTATGGATGGCGAACGGCTTCTATACATTGCCCAAAAAAGCGATCCCAACAGTAATATTCAGTTGCGCGACTGGACGGGCATCCATTTTCCAACCCTGCACGTTTTATCCCCAAGCAAGATTTTTCTAGCTTACGACTCAACCCTAAGACAGCGCTATTTGACCAAGCCGCTTGAACGATTTACCGAAAACAGCATCGTCGAACGGGAGCGGCTGGTAATTCAATTAGATCACATTTGTCAACATGGATACGCTTGGGTGCGAGAGGAATTTGAGCGAGGCTTAGCTGGTGTATCTGCACCGATTTTTGGACAGACTGGGAAAATTGTTGCAGCTCTGAGTTTATACGGGCCAGTTTTTCGAGTGCCATCTGAGGAAAATGAACATTTGTTTTCAGACCTTGTTGTCAAGGTTGCGGCTGAAATGAGTGCCCAAATTGGAGGAAAAAAAGTATGAAAACAATGACTTCAAGAGATCGGTTTCAAACGGCATTGGATCTTGGTGTCCCCGACCGCGTCCCTATGCTCGATTACATCGATGAAAAAGTCATTCTTGGCATGGCTGAGATTATGGGCTTATCTCGAGGAAAAGAAGCTGTTGCCACACGAAAAGGAGAAGAGAGCAAGGCATTTCTTGATACTTATTGTGATGTCATTGAGGCGCAAGACCATGATGCAACGTGGCTCTCATACTCTACGGGCTTAAAACGGGTCACGGAGGATTGGGGGGTCGATAAATACGGCCGTGGCTTCATGCTGAGCAAGAACGGTATTCCAGCCGTCATGGAGGGGGGGATAAAAACTATCGAAGACTTAAAAGGGTATCGGATGGCTGACCGAGTAAGCCTTGAAGATTTTGAAGGGGCCGCTTATGTGATAGACAAACTCGGCCGTGACCGGTCACATGTGCTGAGCATGAATGGCCCGTTTCAAGAAGCGTGGCTTATCCGTGGAGGCATGGACAAGCTCATGTACGATTATTCTCTTGACCCTGAATTAGCCCATGCCGTCTCGCGCGAGGTGGTTGAGTTTAACAAGCGGATCATCAATATGTGTGCTGAAATTGGTATCGATGTCGTCTCTTTTGACGGAGACATGGCTGGTAATATGACGACCCTGATGTCCCTCGATCATTTCCACGAATTCATCCTGCCATACAAACAAGAACTCTGTGACTATGTTCACGAAAAAGGATTACAGGTGTTCAAGCATTGTGATGGGGTTGTTTGGCCCATTTTAGATGTCTTTGTCGAATCCCATTTTGATGGATTACACCCCATTCAACCCCAATGCATGCATATTGGTGCTACCAAGCAATATCTTAAAGGCAAGATGTGTGTCGTCGGTAATATCGACTGTCTCGATTTGCTTGTCTTTGGCAACCCAGATCAAGTTGAAGAAGCTGTTTATGAAACGATTCAAATGGCGGCACCGGAAGGAGGCTACATTCTAGCTTCATCCAACTCGCTTCACCCGGGGTGTAAACCAGAAAATGCGATTCGTATGTTTGAAGCGGCCCGCAAATATGGTCACTACAAGGACATCCCTGATAAAATGTCCCCCCAACCTGACCCACCAAAGGTGCCCGGTATCGGTGAGAAACCACGCGAACGAAGACATCGCCGCAGGGCAAAAAGAAAATAACGCAGCACCTTGGTTATCAAAAATGAAAAGACACGCACTCAACCCACGCATTTATAAATCTCCCTTTTTTGAGTCTACGGTGAAATATGGAGCCGGTGATTTTGTACCCTACAACGGCATGTGGATGCCTTACAATTACGGTGATACGCTGGCTGAATATTGGGCAACCATTCAGGCCGTCACGCTTTGGGATGTTTCAGTTCAAAGAATCATTGAAATATCTGGCCCCGATGCCTTTAACTTTATTAGCCTTCTCACACCGCGGGATATTTCAAAAGTTAAGCCCGGTCGTTGTCGCTACATTATTTTAACCAACGCTGCAGGGGGCATTCTCAACGATCCTGTCATGCTTCGGCTTGAGGAAAATCGGTTTTGGCTCTCCACGGCCGATTCTGACGTTCTACTTTGGGCACAGGGCGTCTCTGTGTTCGCCAATATGGATGTCAACATTAGCGCTCCAGATGCGTATCCTGTTCAGCTTCAGGGGCCAAACTCACCTAAAGTGGTTGCCGCTTTATTGGGTGAGGAAATTTTAGACCTCGGTTACTACCATTGCACCTCAACTGAGATCGACAATATTCCGGTTGTCGTTTCTCGAACGGGCTTTAGCGCTGAAGTAGGCTTTGAAATTTATCTTCAGGACAAAACGCGGGGAGATGAGCTATGGGAGATGATTATTGAAGCGGGTAGGCCATATGGGTTAATCGTCTCTTCTCCCAATCGCATCCGTCGCATCGAAGCTGGTATTTTAGATTATCGGTCTGACGTAACGGTCAACAACAATCCGTTTGAAGTGGGCATGGAGAGACTTGTCAGCCTCGATAAAGCTGGTGGTTTTATTGGGCAGGAAGCGTTAAAGAAAATCGCCCAACAAGGTATTTCGCAAAAAATTGTGGGCATCATCATCGATGGTGAACCCATGGAAACACATAATGAAAATCGCTGGCCCATCACAAAAAACGGTGAACGCATTGGTGAACTTACCGCTTTTGTTCACTCCCCTCGATTAAAGCAAAATATCGGGTACGCCATGGTGCCCATTGAACAAACCACGGTTGGCACAACATTCAACTTGCAAACACCATTTGGCGCTCGGCAAGCAACGGTAACCACTCTCCCCTTCGTCGATAAAAACAAGAAAATTCCTCGCCAAAAATTACGGTAAGCCAACTTTCATATCGGTAAACGAAAAAACGCCAAGGGAGAATCTCCCTTGGCGTAAAGTTCAGCTAAAATTTTGAGCCAACAATTTTATGCACAGGCTACGATGCTGTTTCAAGCTCTTCCATTTGCCTCTTCATCTTTTCGATATATTCAACCATGTAAGCAGTGCCGCCGTGGGCGACAAGACCAACACCCCAAAAAGCCAGCGGGATGATTGACCACCACTCAGCTGGATTGTCTATTAGATCGATCACCAATAGCGGGAAACCACCAATGACAAAGCTGGCAAGGTGAATACCGAAGGACATTTTTAACCCGAGCACTCCTTTTGAGGCTTGTTTTTCGTTAGCTTTCTTGATCTGCTGCGCTTCATCAAGCAACAATTCATTCACATTCATATCATAGGCGTTTGCCAAAGCAACGGCCGAATCTTGTGATGCCGCTCCGCCGCTTTCAATCCTTTGAATCGTGCGTAAGCTAATACCCGCTTGTTCTGCAGCTTGTTCTTGAGACCAAAGGCGCTCTTTACGCCACAGTCGTAATTTGTCTGAATCAACTTTCAGTGTCATTTAACCTCCATACGGTTTTGTGATAGCTGCATTATGACATTGAAAAAAGGCAAACACAACGTCACGATGCCGTCATCTATATGACATCTATGTGCAAATCGGGGAAAAGGGCGTGTTTTTGTTGAAAAACGGCCGTTTTTCAACTTCACGGTAAACTAAAACAAACTCAATTCAGGGCAAGCAGTACTGATCAGCGTTTTCTTCTAAAGAATGCCCAAAGTCCAAAACCAAATAGAACAGCAGCCGAAAGTGCAACTAATTTGCCAGCTTCCGGCTTTGAGCTTTTAGAAACGCCATGAATCTGTTTTTTGCCTTTTGCATAAACTGAGCGCATAAGCAAAGGCAGTAGATAATCTGATGAAAAATAAGCAATTGCAGGCATCACCGTTTTGGGTTGAGGGGCATCTGGCACCTTTTTGTTATTCGCTAAAGTCACTTCTCCAATTGTGAAGGTTTCCCCTTGGTCTTGCTCTAATTCCACTTGTATTTCACCCTGGCTATTGGCAATCTTACTGCCTTGAACGAAACCACATTCAAGTTTGGCATCATTTGCTTGAGACATATATTTAAGCAGGATTGGAGCCACAGGAATGTATGAAATGAGGGAAAGCATGCTGCTAGGAATATCTGTTTTTATCTGCCCAGAGCCAACCGCCTGAACAGTTGGTACGCCTAACCAAGCAGTTTGTTGATTCACCATATCGCCAAATAATCGGCGAGCCGATCCTTTAAGCGATGCACCGACCCGTCCAAAGTCATCAAAGGTCACCTTATCCCCGTTTGGAAATGCGAAGGTTGGGTTGGCTACGTCAGGGGGGCAGCTACTCAACAGCATTAAATCAACCTCCCCAGCATATTGTCGCCACAAATTTCGGTGCGCTACATCCCAACAGATTAAAATGCCAATGTCGCCCAGTTCTGTTTTGGCAACAGTGACCCCTTTTCTACCGCGAAAATAACCCCGTTCCCACCCCCAAGGGTAGTTTTTATCGTAGCGCCACCGAGTACCGTCTGGACCAAACAAGAGAAGGCTGTTGTATATCTCCCCATTTTCGAGCAGCATCAAGCTTCCGGCGAGGTGGATTTGGTGTTTAACGGCCGTTTCCTTCAACCAGGTAGCTGTTTGCCCATCAATTGGTTCAGCCCGCTTAAAATTCTCGTCAGTGTAGCCGTACCCTGTGTTAAATATTTCAGGCAAGACCACCAATTGAGCACCGGCTTGAACGGCTTGCTCTACGACTCTTTCAGCTCGATTTAAGCGGTCAATCGTGGGGGCGGGTTGAGCATCCATTTGAACTGCTGCGACTTTGATTTTACGTGCCATAATAACCTCATGTTTTTTCGGCCATTTTAACAATATCAATCATCTCACTCAAGATCGTTTCCAAATGTTCAGGCATCATCGATAGCGGGTTGGGATGATCATGTATGAGGAATACGGGCGTATCTGCAAACACAGTCTCATCAATCTGTCCCTCACCAATAAACTGTCGATCTAACAAGCCCAGATTTCTCAAATTAGCCCTGCGGAAAAATGAAGAACGGCTTTTTGTTTCAAATCCTTTCTGAACAAACTCAAGCATCACGTTTTTCGTGTTGTCGCTTATTGCATCTTCTTTGTTCACTTTTGGAAAGGCAGTTCTAAAACTTTCCGCTTTGCTGCGATCGTGCGGTGACCGATAGAGGCGGCTCCCTGATAGCATCTCATTCTTAACGGGAATCACAATTCGCAAAAGGACTTCAAACCGAACGCGGCTTTCACCGTCAAGGTTATAGCGAAATGTATACCGTACAGGCGTAATGGCAAACGGCACGCCCTGAAATGAACCACCATAAAATGCATATTTTGGGTCATCTTTTTGATTCAGTGGGCTCAATCCCATCTCTTCTGCAAGAAGCATAGCCGCTTTTGGAGCGTGATAACTGGTCCACAGAATTTTTCCAAGCCAGCGGATTAAAAGAAAAAAGCCGCCCCAAACAAGAGCAAAAAGCATGAATTTAAAAAGATGATTGGTTACGCTCGATTCATCAACAAGGTAGGTACTGGCACAACAAACAGGTGACAATAAAACACCTGCCATTAAAATAAATATCCATCGATTATTCATGGGATACTCGCTTTTCAAATCATAAATAATATATGCACAGGGTATTTAAGAGACGATCAGAAAGCGATCGGGGGCATGGGGAAGGCATTATTTATTAAGCAAAATACTGAACCGGGTTGCTGTTCTCCTCACTCGTTTGGGCGTCAACGGCCGTTTCAACCAAAGAATGCCTAAAAGCACATCGTGAGCTTAATCTACCTGCAGCTCTGCAACAACCATCCAGGTTCCCTTTTCCGTCTTGTGACCGAAAAAATGGGTTTTTCCTAAACTAAACCCTTCACTGGTTACAAATTCATTCAATGTTTTTTTGTAATCATTTGCCATATCAAGGCCAAAGGCAAACTGTTCATTGGTCACATCAAGCAAGGGTAAAGCTGGTTTTAAAGCCGCAGAGTACTCTCCCATCACAAAACTTTTAGCGTAGAAATCAGCAATAATGATGCTGCCCGAAGCTGCGTTTGCTTTCACTTGGCGCAATGTTTCGCGAACTGAGGTTTCACCAAGGTAAAGGGTAACACCTTCCCAAAGAAAAATAGTGCGCTTATTGGCCCGATACCCGACGCTTTCCAAGGTAGAAAGCCAATCCTTCTGAGAAAAATCGACCTCAACAAAATCAACGTGTGAGTCATCAATTCCGGCTTCTTTTATATATTGTCGCTTGAGCTTTTGGGTTGTGGCTTGGTCCAGCTCAAAAATTTGCATCCCGCTGTGTTTAAGCTCGTTGTAGCCTCGCGTATCAAACCCTGATCCCATCATGACAAACTGCCCAGCATTTTCCTTCGCTCTGTCAATAATCGCATCAATGTAAACTGAGCGGTTCATCACCAGATTGCCCAATCCTTCCTTACCCGCTTCAGCAATCACGGGATACCATCTGGTATGCCCGGCAATTCTGGAATAGACGTAAAGGGGAGCCAAGGCCAGCCACAAGCCGCCCGTCGAAGTATTCGGCAAGGTAGACGCCAGTTTAGCGGAGGCAGGGTCGTTACGCAATCCAAAAATGTGCATGGTAAAACGGCCGTTTAAAATCTCAATTGCCGTTTGCGAAACGCCCAAGTTTTTGCTAACCACAATTTGCTTATACCCAGTCCAAATTGCACCAATAATCGCCAATGGAATAAATAAAATTTGTAAAAT
>JBCCFD010000056.1:0-25828 GCA_039029915.1 Chloroflexota bacterium | reverse complement strand
TCCAGAGATTGAAGTTGTGGGAGAAGGTAGCAATGGGGAAGAGGCGCTTACCCTGGTAGACTCTCTTTCCCCTGACCTCGTCCTGATGGACTTACAAATGCCGGTCATGAACGGCGTTCAGGCCACCCGCCGCCTCAAACATGAGCACCCCACCCTGCCCGTTCTTGTCCTGACCACCTATGCGGCTGACGAGTGGGTGCTTGACGCCGTGCGGGCTGGCGCAGCGGGCTATCTACTCAAAGATACGCGTCCAGCCCAGCTACTGGCGGGCATCAAGGGCACGGTGGCGGGCGAAACGTTCCTTGATCCAGCCATTGCTGGGAAGGTGCTACAACAGGCGCTCCACCCACCAAGGAACAACAGTCAACCAACAAAGTTGATTGAAGCGTTAACCCCGCGTGAGCTTGAGGTGCTGGCACTGGTAGTCCAAGGGATGAACAATCGGGAAATCGGGGAGCAGCTCCATTTAGCGACGGGCACCGTGCGCAATCACGTCAGTGAGATTATGGGAAAACTGACTGTCTCTGACCGAACTCAAGCGGCCGTTTTGGCGGTGCAGATGGGGTTGGTGGAGCAGTAACGGCCGTTTTTGCCGTCGTGGTGGATACAGTTTTTTTGCGGAAACACTTTAATAGGCTTGAACTTAATCTGATTCTCGCATTTGTCCAGCTTAAGTACCATTTTTTGGGTTAAAGGCAATAGGCTGTCAATTCGAAAATTTCATAACTAAAAATCAGTTTTGAACAGGCTGTTTTACAAAAACAGTTGTGGGAACAAACCAGATTTTTAAACTGTCAACAGGAAGCAACAATTATGGACCCTAGTTTAGAAGAGCTACAATCGGAGCTATCTTTAGCCTATATTAGCTTTTTCAAAGTTGTCGAACAGCTTGAACCAGATAAACGCAATCAACCAGGCGCTAGTGGACATTGGTCGCCCAAAGATATCATATCTCATCTAATTGGTTGGGATACGTCACTGCAAAGGTTTATATCAAATCCAGATGGATTCGATCCGACTCCTCTCTACGACACAGATGCCTTCAACGCAAAGTCAGTCTTAGAACGAAAACATCAATCATGGGAAGAGACAGTCAATGAATTGCAAAGCAGTTACAGAAACATGCAAGAAATGATATCAACAGTGACATCAGAGATGAAAATATATAATCGTGTGAGTGATTGGCTCAAGGGAAGAAAGGCAGATTATGAGTTTCATACAAGTCAAATTGAAAAGTGGATCAATTAAGATCGGGGTAGTAAACGGCCGTTGCTCAAGCCTAGCAAAGCATACAACCAGCCATAATGAAAATAATCATGTCGGGTTGTTGCTGTACAATAATTCTTCGGTCGATTACAATCTTTTTAGCCACATTCATCGATACTAAAAACATGGCTACCAACTGCAAAAAATTTCTTCACCTAACACCGAGTTTTAATAGGAGTGTGACCCAATGAAAGACATTTCAGGTTTCGATGAGGATGGCAATCCTAAAAATGGCCCCTTTGAGCTCTACTTCAAGAACGGCCGTATCTCTTGGGCAAACTCATAAAAACACAAATTTCAAATTAGATCCCGGCTGATGCTATTGTAGCTCAGCAATCCATCTGTGATAATGACTCTTGGCCGACTGGGTGTTGTTTCTAATACAGCCTTGAAAAACTGCGTGGCTACCGCTGCATTCCGCCGGAATTGAACGAGTACATCTAGCACCATTCCATTACTATCGACAGCCCTCCACAGATAATATCGACGACGATTCATCGTGATGAAGACCTCATCCAGGTGCCGCTTATCTATCCGTTGGATATTGCCGCATTTGGCGTAGCTTTATCGCCATGATAGGCCCAAATCGATAACATCATTTATAAATCGTTTCATGGCTGACTTGAATCGAGCGTTGAGCTGACATCAATTCGACATCACGAAAACTCAATGGAAATGTGAAGTAGAGCCAGACAGCATGTTGAATATTCGATGGTGGAAAACGATACCCTTTGAATAAATATTCTTGATTTATCCCTCAATTATGCACCATCAAATTGGGGTGTGAAATAAATTGATAATGCCGAACGTTAAATCGACCGGGAAGCAAACCCTTCGAGGAGCAATAATCTCTAGCTTTCAGACCAATTACTTATTTTCGGGCAGCAGCTCATCAATCTCATGGGCAAGCTCTGATTGCCAAAGATGGTTCATCTCTTCACTAGATTTTAGTAACGCTTCTAACGAACCCATACTCTCAATTCTGCCATCTTTTAGCAATATAATATTGTCAGCCATTTGCAAGATTGAGCGACGATGAGAGACTGCCAAATAGGTAATCTCTTTTTGGGTTGCAAGACGATTCCATAGCTTGCGTTCAGTTTCTACATCAAGGGCACTAGAAAGATCGTCAAACAGCAGCAGTTCAGCACTACGAACAAACATCCGAGCTGCTGCCGTGCGATGGGCTTGCCCACCAGAGAGACGCACGCCTTTAACACCAATGACAGTATCAAGACCTGCTTCTAAGGTATCTACATCCTTTTCCATCACTGCCAACCGAACCGCACTCGGTAAGTCCACTTCATCTTCGGGTAGCCCCATAAGGATATTGTCTCGAACTGAGCCGCTAAACAAAACTGGCACTTGCGGTGTGTAGGCGCAATACGGATAAGTAAAGAAAGTTTTGGAATTTATAACGGGTTGGTCATTCCATAAAATCTCCCCGCTATCTTTCGGTAAATGCCCCAATAATGTGCGAATGAGCGTTGATTTCCCTGAGCCGATACGGCCGGTAATAATTGTTAATGTCCCTCTTTTTAGGCTGAAGCTAATCTTGTTAATACCTTGATGGGTGCGTGGATGGGTGTAAGAGAGGTTTTTTATTTTAAGCGTCTCAAGCCTATGTTGCGCATCTTTCTTGACAAAAGGAATGGGAGGGAGCGCGCCTCTAAGATGGGTTTGGCCGTGCTGAACAATGTGGGCGGTAGAGTCATCTTGCAGAAGGTCTTCTACCCGCTTTTTATTCACTTCGGCACGTTTATATTCTGCTGAGAGTTCGCCTAGCTGACTAATAAAGCCGGTCACAATGCCTAAGTAAAAAACAAATAGGGCCAAATCGCCGACTGTGAATGTTTCAATTTGGCCTGAACCGGCCTGGATAGCATATCCAGCGAAAATGAGTATCAGACCAGTGCTTAGATTTACAATGTTTTCAAATACCGAATTTAATATTGCCCCAAATAGACCGTCTTGAACGGCCGTTTTTCGGCGTTTGTCATTGAGTTTTTGAAAATGAGCCAGCATCCGCTCTTCGGCAGACGCAACCTTGATGGCCTGAACCATGCCAAATAGCTCACCAATAAAGCCTGAAACCTGACCAGAAGCCTGACGTAATTCATCCCGATAGACCTCGACTCGCCTCATGGCAACATTGGCCACTAAGACAATGACAACCAGTGGGAAAAATGTTAAAAGCGTAATCGTCACATTAATGCTGATCATCATAATCACAGCAAAAATACAAAGCAGTCCCATACCAATCAGGTGAGGAAAGCGCAGGATAAAGCCAACAACCCCTTCAACATCACCGCTCAGCCGATTGATCGCGTCGCCCGTTGTGCTTGGCAACAGTTGATCGCCTGTACGATCTAAGATGCGTGAAAAAATATTTTTACGCATCAACATCCCAATCGTAAAGCGATAATAAATATCGGCGGAAACATCGACAAAGTTGACGCCGGCTCGAAACAAGGCAACGCCAACAAAGAGAGCGGCTAACACCCAAACGCTAAATTGTTGCCCTAAAATGAGAAACGGCCGTGCTTCTGTTAAGGTGTCAAAAAAGCCGCGAATAAGCAGGGCAGTGGCCTGAAGCGCCCCTGCAAAAATGATCGCCCGAAGTAAGATAATGCTAATATAGAGCCAAGGCTTATAGCGAATCAGTTGCCAAATAAAACGCCAAGTTGATAGCTCATTTTTAGGTTTAATGGCGGGTGTTTTTGTTATAGGGATTGTTTTAGCTGTCATAATAGTTGCTCCGGCTACACCTTGGGTGCAGGTATATTCTCTGTTTGAGCGGTGAGACCTGTGTTCAGGAGGACGTTAAAGCGAGAGGTGGGGTCTTCAAGTAATGAATGCCGCGTGTCGTGCTCTTGAATACGGCCGTTGTCAATAATCATAATCTCATCAACATGCTGGATAGTCGTAAGACGATGGGCAATAATGATCGCGGTGCGACCTTTTATCAGTTGCTCAATGGCCTTCTCAATTAACCCCTCAGTGGCTGGGTCCAAACGTGACGACGCTTCATCAAGAATAACAATCTTAGGATTTTGCAGGAACACTCGGGCAAAAGCCAGTAACTGCGCTTGTCCAGCAGAAAGCTCCTTACCCCCTGAAGAAATCATGGTGTTGAGACCATTTGGCAACGCGGTATACCATTTCCACAAACCAAGATCACGCAGCACCTCAAGAATTTTGTCCTCTGAAATGCTAGGATCAAAGAAGGTCAGATTATCGTATACAGAGGCATTAAATAGTTCCACATTCTGCGTCACTAAACCAATTTGTCCTCGAAGCTGAGGGAGCGGCAGGTGGGAAAGCTCAGTCAGCTTTTGACCATCACCAATCTTAATAGTGCCACTGATTGGATCATAGAGACGAAAAATGAGGCGGGCTAAAGTGGTTTTGCCACTGCCTGTCCGTCCAAGCAATCCTAAAGACCGACCCGGTTGAAGGTGAAATGAAATATCCTGGAGCACGTTTGCTTCTTCATCTGCTGGGGAAAGACGGCCGTTTTCACTTCCGTTCTGCACAACATCTACATCTTCTCCTGATGTATACCGAAATGAGACATTTTGGAAAATAACCTCTAAAGGTGCAGATGAAAATTCTGCATTAGGTGCAACAGAGTTCCCTTGACGAGGAGATGTCAAGCTATTCTCAACTTTAAGAAATGCGACAATTCTTTCAACACTTCCCCCGGCCGCCTGTAAACTTTGGGCTTCATTGGCCAAGCTTTGAATAGGCCCCGTCAACATCGCACTATAGTGAAAAATAATATAAACTGTCCCAATCGTGATACTCTCGTTTAGGAAAAGCCACGCCCCCACAGCAAGCCCAATTCCATTCCCCACAGCGAATAAAACCTGCGTGCTGTTCATGATAATGTTGCTCATCAACCCAGCTTTTAAGGCGATCTTCATAAATTTTCGAGCCAGCTTATAAAACTTATCCATCACATAAGCTTTGGCTCCTGCGGCCCTAATATCCTCCACACCATTAAGCCGTTCCTCTAAAAAGCTATTAAAATTTGCACTCGCCTCGCTCCACGCCCACCAGTGTGGCACAGCAATATTCTTTAAACGCCACATAATAAAAATGGCAACGACTGAAAAAATAGTTAAAGCAATCCCCACGCGCCAATCTTCAAAAAATAGCAATACCAATATGCCAACCAAAAGTAAGCTTTGAGAAACCATTCGCACAAGAAACTGCGCAAAGAAGCGAGAGAGGGCGGCACTATCATTATCAATCCGTGAGATCATCTCACCAGGAGTCCGCTTGTTTTGAAACGACATATCCAAGCCAAGACAATGCTTTGCCAAATCAAAGCGCAGATTGTTTGTCGCTAGCCAGCTTAGATTTGTGCCCACGTAGACAATCCCAACACCAAGAATTTGTTGAATAACGGCGACGCTAAAGAAAAGGACGCCAATAAAGATCAGATCAGTGCCGCGCTGGCCGGGCGTTATGCCACCTGCAATCGTATCAATAAAGCGACGCAAAATTTGTGGATTAACAAGTTGTAGGCCGATACTGCCAGATATTAATAACCCAAGTAAAAGCACCTTGAACTGCTGTGGTTTTAAATATTGCCCTAACATATACCGATAGTTCTCAAGGAGGCTATCGCCTAGTGGGCTTGATTGTGTCGGGATATTTTGGGTGGTCAAGAGATTAATCCTTTCTCTTTCAGCTGTTTAACCAAGGCTAGCACGTCTTGATTGAGCCGTTCTTCATTAACATCATACATTCGTTGCAATTCATTTATAATTTGCTGATGGGTTTTCTCCTCTTCAATGAGTTGCCAAATATTTGTGCCCACCTCATTAAGGGTGAAATAAACACCGCTTTCATATTGAAGAAGAACCACTTGATTTTCAACTTCTGAAGAAATAGTCTCGGGATGAACTTTGTATTGCACATTTTGCATTTCCATTTTTCCTCCAATTTGTTTTAAAAAACGTTTGGCTGGCCAACCATAATCAGATAAAGGCACAGCTCATCGAGCCCATCTACCTCAAGGTAATCATGCATGCGGTCATCATAAAAACCGCAGATGGGAATGGCAGCTAAATTTTGGGCAGTGGCAACGAGTAAAATATTCTGAGCAAGATGACCTGCTTCCAACAGCATCAGTCTGTACCCAAGTTCGCCATACTTGAAGCTGTTGCGTGGCAATACCCCACAAATACAAAAAATGTAGGCTGTTCCTTCTGGCAGGCTGCCTGGCAAAAGACACTGTTGAAGCCTCGGAAAAGGTGGGTCATCAGAAAGCAATTCCAAAGCATGCAATGCAGGATGATAATGGTAAAGGCCAGCATCAGTCTCTTGGATATTTAAGGATGTCACGTAGAGTTCAAGCGGATATAGAGCACCACCAGATGGAATGGGTCTGGTGGCGGCTTCTTTTTTGATTCGATAGCTGAGCGATAACTGTGTCGCCACCTGTTCAAGTAAGGCGGGTTGCCCTGAAAAAGCGCGTACGCTTTTCCGCCTGAGGGCAAGCTGGTCTAAGTGAACCGGTAGCGCCTGCGGTTCTGGTAGAAAAACCTTTGATGTTGATGGATAGCTCTTGAATGCGCGCCGCGAACATTCTGGAAGCAGATCCAGATCATAACTCACAGGGCTTGAAGCAAGCGCATTGGGGAATCTTTTCGTTTGCTCATGGAATAAAGATGACATCAATTCACCGTTCATCTGTGCAAAATCCATTTGCAATTTATCGAGGTTTTTAGAAATCTGATCCATTAGTAACCTTCTTGCTAACCACCTAACACAAACTGTTCGCTAAAGGAATTTGGACGCGGATTACACGGATTTCGTGGTTTATTACTCCTTTATCCTTGAAATCCTTTCAATCTACGCGCCATTTTATTTGTGTCAGGTAACTAGACCTTCTTGTACATGAACAGCCGTTGCCTCATGACTCATCACCACCTCTTCTGTTTCCGGCATAATGTCAGACCAGAATCGGGTTGGCATAAAAGTTTGAATATCTCTTCGACAAGCAACGCAACGCGGTACTTTGAGGAGCGGATGCCGCACCAGTTCCGCTTTCATCATGTCAAATTTCAAGATTGCACCCAAAGTTTTTGGTTGAATTTCGCCAGATAGCAGATGTAAAATCTCATAGCAAAATATGGAAATACAAGGCGTTATTTGCGAAGAAAGTAATGGAAGTGGTTTTTGCTCAAGGGCTTGCGTCAATGCCTCATCTTGCTCAGGGTCTGCCAAATTGCTTTGCCGTCGGAGTTGATAACATTCATAACAAGCTGTTTCCTTGGGGAGAACAGTCGGACCAATCTCAATAGTCATCCCATCCCAACCCGGCCGATAACTTGTCCAAGGAATACCAGCATCCAGACAAGCTTGATTGACCCCTTTGTAAAGCTGAGTAGACGGCTGATCTGTTGCCACAATAACAAGATCTGCTTCAAGGAATTCGCTGGGCAAGAACCCCTGTTTTAACTTTTCAAGAGAAAAGGGAACTGAAGCAAATTGGGTCTCGTTATTAACGTTTTGAAGATTGTGCCTTACAGCTTCAGACCGCAATCCCCCTTGGTCAGCATCAAAAAAATAGGCATCTGTGTAACGAAATGCTTCATCTACAAACCCATCATCAATTCCCACGATCTGCTTGACACCAGCAATAGTGAGAAGCCGCGCGAGCTGTGAACCAATTTGACCTAGGCCAACAAGCCCCACTTTGACCGTTGTCAGCCGTTCTTGCCAAACACGCTCAGAGAAAAATGTGTTAACGCCGTTGTTGGGGTTGCGCTGTTGAAATTGATCAAATAGATTGGCAGATGAAACATAGCGTGGATTAACTTCATGCCTGCCATTTAAGGTGGGCACAAGTAACTTTGAATCATACAAAGTTTCTAACACATCAAGAAAAAAATTGATATGTAGCGGAGACCGTGTCTCTAATGTTTCCAGAATCGTATGATCCTCAGAAAGGCTTTCAAAAAAGTCTAACAGTGAAATGCTAGGAAAAGGGACGGTAATTTTGAAGCTATAGGCACCCGAATGAAGCAAATACTGCCCTGGTTGTTCTTCAACCACTGTGTAGCCAGGACGAAGCCGAGCTGACGGTGGCAGTTTTTTAATTCGTGGTAAAAATCGGCTGATTGATGACATAGTCATACCTTTTTTTAGTATAAGTTCTGAACACTTAACCAAAAGGGTGTGGTGCTTGATTTATTTCTGCCCGTGATAAGGGCGCGGGCCGCCAACCTAATTGAACTGGCAGGGTAAACGGGCGTGGATTTCCTAAAAAGGGCTTGTTGTGGTTGCTGGTAAGCCTTTGCATTTTAGGCATAACCACCCGTACTATGCACAGTCCAGTTTGGCGTATATCTTCTTTCGTAATATCGGCCGCAAAAACGGGTTGCCCTACCTTAGCGCAGTAGGACAGGCAGGTTTTTAAATCTGCTTGTGGGTTACCCGTTGCACGGTTAGGCACTGTGCTTAGGTCGATTGTGTGCGGCGTGGTTAATAAGAAATCAAGCAGGTGGGTTTGGTCTTTTTCAATGTAGTAATGCGCGTGTTCATAGATGGTTGTAACATCTTCGGGTGTATTTAACGGCCGTTTCATGTTTGGGCGCGCAAGTTGAGTAGACTTTCGAATTTCAATCGCCTCTCTGAGAGCACCTTCTACCGCCTGCTCTGGGTTTAAATGGGCGGACAAACCCACATAAACAACTCTATCATCGGACTGCTGGCCTTCAATCAGAATGGCCATAACGGCTGGAATATTTAAATCAGTAGCGAGCCAAAACAGGTGGGGAGACAAATTCGGCGATCGAAAATTTTGATGAATAAATTTGCCCAAGTCGCTTTGCAGATCAACCTTAACACGCGGCGCTGAATGTTGATTGAACCACATGATCATCATGGCATCACGCTCAACAATTTCGTAAATTCCTCTAACAACGGCATCGGTGGCGGAACTACCGCAAGCCGCGCCAGTCGAGATGGTGGGCATGAGCGTTGACGCTTCTGGATGGGCAGGATGTCTCAAATAGACAAACTCTGCCGGCACCAATACGGGAGTCCCTTCTGGAAGTGCCACTGTCCATGCCCAGGCGATCTTGGTAACGGCCGTAAATTCTGCAAACCCGACCTCAGGATATTGGTCTGGGTGAAAAATTGGACAGTCTGCCGGATTCAAAAGATGAAATCGTTTAGAAAGATTTTCATAGCTATCAACAATAATGTCCGACTGATTGGCATGAAGACAGTATCGTTCAACGCTTTCACACAAAGCAGAAATTTTGGCCTGGTTTTTGTCAGACGATGATGAGCCACCCCCCACAAGCTTGAACTGATTCATACCTAGATCGTGGTCATAATACGACAACCATGCTCTCGTTATCCAAAGTTGCGGTTCACCCGGATTTGGGTAACAAATCTGCAGTGGTTTTACCAACCCGTACTGATTATCGACCAACTGATTTTCAAGCTGCTGATAAAGGGCTTCTGTTTGAAATTTGACTACTGTTCTGTTCATGTTTTATATTTAGAGACTCACGTTAGTTTGCTTTGAGATACAGCTCAATTCGCTTCCCATCCTGCTAAATATATTTGGCTGTACATAAGCGCTGATCTACAAAAAGGAATGCGTTTCCACAATTAGTTAGATGCTTATATCCTTCTTAGCCAATTAGCTAAACCACAAAAATAGTTTCGATGAAATGCCATTTTTGTGGTTTACTCAGGGAAAGTTGGAGAATCGTTGGTTTTATTCAAAGACTTTCCTACTTTCGCCTAAGTGGAGAACAAAAAGATTTGAGTACACACGAAGCTTTTTGTTCTCCCTTAAGCAAACCACATCCCATGCTACGCTAGTCGCAACACGTTTTCTGATTTACTTGACATTCGATGATCGATTATTTTTGCTCGATAGGATCAGGATTGCCGCACGCACAGCCACAAGGTGCAACATAATATTCGGTACCGTTGTTGTCAGCGGTAGTACCGGGACGACCACCGAGGGTCAACTCAACAGCATTGCCTAGTTCTACTAATTCAGGTGTTTCATAAATCTTCATAAACTTTCTCCTTATATTGGGAAACGCACTCCTTTTTGGGGATCAGCTTTCGACTTAGTCAGCTTCAGACTCAGTCTGATATATATGCTTTTTGAAGTCCTTGGATTTTTATGGGATTTTCAAGCTCGTGTAACCAAAACTCAAGACCTAAAGTGGGAAAAATATCGGCGTCCGTCACATTGCCAGAACCATATCTTCTATCGCTTAATACTTTGAGAAAAGCCGCCCCATCAATGTAACCAGCATCGGCCGCCCGCGAATTCTTAAACATTTCTTGAATTGAGCGCCAGTGAAGCCTTAAACCATCAAGTAATGTAAACCCATAATCTGTATTCCCCTGCCGAAATCTGATCGTATCAGGCAAGGTTTTTTCCATTGCCCGCCGCATTACCATTTTCCGCTCACCAGAACGCCCCATTTTTTGGATTGTTGGAATGCGTAAAAAGAATTCGATGAGACGCCGATCATAGAAAGGGGCTCTTTGATCTATATGGGCTGGTAAAGCTAAATATTGATCACTCCATAGCTTAGTATTATCCCCAGCAAGCATAATGCTCACTTCAAATTGGGCTTGATCTGCAATATTTTTGAAATTCTTTGGAATAAAGCGGTGGCGAGCTAACGAGCGCTTTATGAGTTGGTCTTGATTTGGGAGCCATGGGACAGTTCGAGTATGAAACCGAGTATTTAAACCAAGTAACGAATGCTTTGGCTGTCTCTCATGAATGTGATAGGCCAGAGATCTTGGTCCTAAGCCAGACAAAATGAGATTAAATAGGACATGAGCATAATTTTGATTGCCGTTTTCTGCGACACGTTTTACCGCTTGTAGGGCCATTTTTACACGGCCCTGCATTAACCAATCGACAATACAAAACAAGCTGCTGGACATGCCATCATCAGCACCCGCACCTGATAAGAGAACGCGCACACCAGTTTGATTGATTTTCTTACCCATATGAAGCCACGGGGCAAAAATGTGAAAATTTGGTTCATCTTGAGGAACGCTTCCTCGGTGAGGAATTTGATCAAACATCGTTAAGCCATCACAAACAAGATAGTGAGATGTACTGCCAAACTGCTTATTAACAATCTCTGCGTAATCGCCATCTGTAAAGCTTGTTAAACTTTGCGAAGCATTTTTCCAAACCATCGTAAAGGTATGCATATCTGTGGCTGGTAATCTGCCAGCATTTTCCATCTGATGAGCAATACCCACAATTGAGGAAGAATCCAAGCCGCCGCTTAAGGCAACACCAATTGGCCCAGCCGATCGACAATGAGCCACCATCACTTCCTCGAAAAGATGCTTTAAATGGTCAGCATATTCAATGCTTTGTTTATATGCTATGGCGGGGAGTTCCCACGGTTTCCAGTAGCGCGTAACGCTTATGCCATTTTCTGTCAGGCTTAAGAAGTGCCCACCAGGTAATCGTTTTATCTCTTGAAACGGGGTCGCTTCTAAATCAAAAGAGCTGGAGAATGAGGTAGATAAATAATCCCACATGTACTCATCATTTAATGTGGTTGGGAAGATTTCAAGATAACGCAAGGCTTGAATTGTTGAGGCCACATAAAAACGACGGCCGTTCCAATGGTAAAATAGCGAGCGCAGCCCCAATGGATCTCGCCCACAAAACAGCTCTCTTTTGTGAGCATCCCAGATAATGACTGCATAGGCACCAGCGATATAATCAACACAGGCCTGTGCCCACTTTTTATAAGCCACCCAAAACAACTCAACATCGGTCATGGCCGTGAGTTCATGCTCATGAATGTTGAGCTGCCGACCTACCTCTGCACGATTGTCAATGCGACCATCTAAAACAGCGGCATCGCCTTGAGGGGTTGTGAAGGGTTGGTGACTATCCCACTCTTCAGGAGTCGTCCAAAGTTGAACAGAACCAAAGCCAACAGTTTCATTAATCCAACTGCCATAGTCATCTAATCCGCGCCATGCGATAGCTGAAACCAATTGTTCAAGCTGATCTGGCTCTATTGGTGTACCGTCAAAATGTATGATGGCTGTAATACCGCTCATGGGTCATCTCCGTATGTGAGGAATAAAAGAGTGAGTGTGTTTATTAATTATTTACGCATCAACGTGGTAAATTTACCGGGGATAGTCCAATCCGGAGGGGGGTCTGTGAGGAGAGCATCGTTCCAGAACGCTTGGGCGTGAGCCATAAAAGGAAAATTGCGCACAATGATGACAAATTCAGCTTTAATACCTCGCCGGGCTAAGAACCAACAGACCAATAAGGAGTCTGGAATACAGCTAGGCGAAAGCAGATGCCATCTGATGACTGAGCGTGCCAAATCCCGCGTAAAAAAGACAAATTCATCGGTGGATAGGCCATTTGGGAGAGAGGTTAACGGCCGTAATTTGGTACACAAATCAACTGCTTTTTTTAAGCTATATCGGCGTAGTCGAATGGCCACCAAAAAATATAATAAGATCATCTCCACAAAATAAATTGATTTCCAGAATGAATTTATACGGGATAAAGAAACTGTTTCTGAACGCATAAGGATTCCTTTTCTGATGACTGTTGCGACAAACAGGGCTTGAAAGGTTTGACTGGTAAATCGGATAAATTAATGCGGGCTGTTTGTCAAAACCTCAAGCTCTGCCGCTAATTTAGATTGTGGGGCTGGTGGAACAGCCTCTTCGAGCTCCCTTAACCAGAATTCCAAAGCTAGCGTTGAGGTGATGGCCGTACTAAATGAAGTGGCGTTCCGTCCAGATGACTCTTCCAAAGAGTGTAAAAACTGTTTGCTGTCGATAAATCCTGCCTCAGCGGCTCTCGACTCTTTAAATAGGCTCTCATACTTTGCCCAATCTCTTCTTAGACTCTCTTTGTAAACATAGAAAAAGCCCTCACCATGTTCGTCGGTTGTTTTCGTAGCAGGCTTTGGCACAATCTTGCCCAGAGTCTGGCGTAAGACATGCTTATTACTACCGTATTGATCAATCTTCTGATTAGGGGGTAAGCGTAAGAAAAACTCAATCAACCGACGATCATAGAAAGGGTGTCTCATTTCAAGTCCAGCCGCCGTGCCAATATATTGATCGTCATATAAGCGAACATTGTCTCCCATTAGCAAAATATTGCGTTCAAAAGAGGCTTGCGTAGCAATTGACCTAAAATTTTTCGGAATTAAATGCGTTCTGTTCAGTGCGCGTTGCGCTAGGCTTGTTTGATTTGGGAGCCATTGAGGAATCCGAATGTGATATCGAAATCCGAGCGTGGCATCCCAAAAGTAGTCACTATATTTTTTGTTTAGGCGATGAGCAAGTGACCGTGACCCTAACCCAGCCAACGAAAGCGTGTATAAGAGTTGATAAGGTCCGATAGGCATGAATGATGAGACCCGTTTGGCAATGTCCAGCGCTTCGCGCACACGTCCCTTACGAAGCCAATCTACAACAAAAAACATATTGCTGTCTAAGCCCTCGTCAGCACCTAATCCCGTCAAAAGCACTCTAATATCGGGGCAAATTTGTTTGATCGTAAACCCCATATTGCGATAAGGACGAACCAGAATAGCAAAGGGTTCATCCTGTGGAACCCGACCACGGTAAGGCAACTCTTCGAGCATGGGTATCCATTGGTCACTTTCGACCTTATGAACAGTCACGTCGTATTTCTCGCTCATCGCGTCTAAATTAGGTTGGTGCACAATAGGTCCAGCATGTTGACGAACTGCTTGATTCATTAGCATTGTAAATGTGTGCAGCTCCTGAGCGGGAATTACCCCTTTACGCTCCAACTCTTTCAAGGCACAAACAACAGCTGAGGAGTCCAAACCACCACTAAACGCAGTGCCAATCGGGCCAATCGCCCGACTTTGGGCTGTTATGATCTCATCAAACAGAGCGGAAAAATGCTCTCTATACTCGGCATCAGTTTTATAATTTAGTGGTGTGAGGTTCCAAGGCTTCCAATAGCGCTTTACTTCTAAACCTGAATCGGTTATTTGTAAGAAGTGCCCTGCAGGGAGACGCTTGATTTGTTTAAAGGGGGTTGCTTCAGGATCAAATGACCCAATAAATGTCGTAGAGAGATAATCCCATATATATTCTTTGTTTAAGGTGGGTTCGAGAATTGGCAAACTACGCAAGGCGTGAAGGGTTGAAGCGCTATAAAAATTACGGCCGTTCCAGAAATAGAAAAATGAGCGCAACCCCAAAGGATCGCGTCCAGCCAATAAAATACGCTCTGATGCATCCCATATCACAAAAGCGAACGCCCCCGCGAAATGATCTAAACAGGTATTACCCCACTTTTTATAGGCAATCCAAAGTAGATCTGCATTTGTCATCGTTTCGGAATCAAATTGAGGGATTTTAAGTGCTTGTATTAACTCTGAACGATTATCAAATCTGCCATCAATGATAATACAGTCCCCCTGAGGTGTAACCAGAGGTTGTGGAATCCCCCAATCCTCTGGTGTTGTCCAAAGTTGTACTGCACCCATGGCAATATTTTCTGATTTCCAAACCTTTTGTTGGTCAAAGCCGCGCCAAGCTAAAGCCTGTATAAGCCCATTAATATGGGTCGGCTCAACATGCTGACCATTAGGTTGCAAAATT
Source organism: Chloroflexota bacterium (assembly GCA_039029915.1). Taxonomy (GTDB): domain Bacteria; phylum Chloroflexota; class Anaerolineae; order Promineifilales; family Promineifilaceae; genus QQUD01. The sequence goes on along the minus strand of JBCCFD010000056.1, from coordinate 10,906 downwards.
GCCGCAATTCCGCTCACTTACATTCTCCTAATATAACGATTTCTTTCCCTTTACCTATCCCCACCACGTTAGCATCATAATGTTTCCCCAAGGTTTAGAATAGATATGTAAGTACTCAACGAATAGGTACAAAAGTACTTTCTAAATGAAGCTGACATAAAACATGAGTGCCGCAAAAAATCTATGGAATTGAAGAGAAAGGTGGCAGAGAGGCAAAAACGACTTAAAGCAGAACGAGGCCGATAAATAAGCATCAAAGTCATTTGGTGCCTATTTCCGGTTCCATGGCAAAAGTAGCTAAGAAGCCAAGAGCGAATGGAGGCAGGAAAGATTCAAGAAGAGGACGAGTTATTCTGCTAAAAAATTGCAAACGTCTTGTTTGCCTTGCTTCGTTTGCGTTAGTTCTGGATACTTATTCATAGGAAATCTTTTTCTCTTTTTGACTTTGTGGTGAAGGGATTTTGGAGGTGCTGATTTCCCTTTTCCAAAAAGAGGCCTAGCTAGTCGCTAGGCCTCTTTTTTAAGTCAATTTTTGGGATGCCTCATGTTTCTTTTTGAGTCAAAATTCGGCATGATTCATATTTTGTGTCAATTGGCTACTTCAATCCTGTTTGCCAATACCGTATCAAAGTGAGCTTACAAAACTTATTGAATCGGTGGCAACTGAACAGGCCAGTCAGCAGGATAAGCAATCGTACGAAGCCTCTTTGCGACTTCATGAGGAGGTAGAGCAAGTAAAGATTGCAAATCTGCTAACGCTTTGATTTCCGAATTAGAAAGTGTTACTCTATCATCTCCTTGATTATTACTAATGTTTGAATGAATGAAATGAGCTAAGTTGTTCATTGTTTTCTCCTGTAAACTTAAATATTTTTAAACAAATCTCTTTCATAAGTAAATCATATTAACCACAGCGGCTTTGAAATTTTATTTTTTGATTTACCTAAACAATCAAAGGAGTCTGATCATAACTCGGTCTAGATAATACATCGTTCCGTTCACATAGGTGGGGCGCGTGCGCCAAACTTGTTTTTCATCGAGCATATCCTTTATGTGGGGAACAAAAGTATCTTGAAATAAAATCGCCCATTTGAGCTTTTGTTCTTCTTAAATTTATTTTCATTTTGCATTAGGGTAATCAAGATATTTGTTAAGAATTACTTAACAATGACATGGTATTTTCGAGCCCAAAGAATTGCTTGGGTTCGTGACTGCACATCCAGTTTGGAATAAAGTCGGCTGGTATAGTTTCGTACAGTTTGTATAGCTAAATTAAGCTCACAAGCTATATGTTTATCGCTAAATCCACAAACAATCAATTCAAGAATTTGTCTTTCTCGCTGAGTTAGGTTGGGAATTTTCTGTTGCACTTTGGGAGTAGAGGCTAATGTTTCTACAACACCACGACTGTACCACTTTCCTCCATGTAGAAGTACACGAATGACATCTGCTACAACTTTTGTCGCTTCATCTTTGAGAATATATGCATCAACCCCAACGCCAACCAAGCTACGGACATAAACATCATCATCATAAGCAGTCAGTATCGCCAGTTTTGTATCAGGGCACTGTTCTTGGAGAAAGTAAACGGTTTCAATGGGAACAAACTTGGGCATTTTTAAATCAAGCAAAACAACATCTGGCTGGAGGGCTTGTGAAAGCCGTTTTACTTCAAAACCATTTGTTGCCTCCCCTATCACCTCAAAATCAGCCTCGCCTTCAAGAACAGTACGAATCCCAGCCCTTATTAAAGGGTGATCGTCTGCAAGAAGAACTTGGATCGTTTGAACGGCCGTTAATTGATTTCTGTTCATCATGCCCCTTCCTTTTTTAACTAATAAGTACTATGGCAAAAACAAATATCCCATTCATATAAACATTCTATTTAATGGGCGTCTTGCCAATGGCTGGCGTTCCTCCCCACAAAGATTGCCGGATAGCAAACCACGGTAGAACCTGAGGTTTTGACTAACAATTTGGAGCTATTAGTCCAGCAAAAGAAGTTTGTCAAAATACGAGGGCCGTTCTCGAACTTAATTTTGGATAATTAGAAGTCGGGAACGGCCTTAAATGGGATAAAGACTCGGATTTCAGTTCCTTGACCAAGAACTGAATGAATATCTAATTTCCCATCGGCCCAACTTACACGTTCAGCCATGCCAACCAAGCCATAATGATCATTTTTAGTCAGCTCACTTAACCGCGATGGCACCCAAAAGCCACAGCCATCATCACTAATTAACAGCTTTATGCCACCTTCTAAAGAGATCAGTCGAATTGTCACACACCGAGCTTGGGCATGTTTAAGCGTATTACGAACTGATTCTTGTACTATTCGAAATATAGTAATAGCTAGTTCAGTAGAAAGCTCTGATCCGACCGGGGCTAATTCCACTACAAATTCAGGGGGTTGCCCTTCTTGTTCACGGGCAAGGCGGGCAATATACCCCTCTAAGGTATGGGTCAATCCCAACTCCTCTAAACCCGCGGGACGCAAGGTGCCAATAACACCGCGCAATTGCGTCACAGTGCCCAAAATTTCTTGTCGAATATGAGCCAATGGGAATGCAAACGGTTGTTCATTTAGAGAGAGCAAGGAGTGGTCTTTACCGTCGCTTAACAAGCGCTCATTTTCCAGTAATTGGTAACTTATGCCGAGGAGCTGTTGGATTATGACATCATGCAACTCATTTGCTAATCGTTTTTGCTCTCGTTCATTTGTCGCCAGCAACTGCTGATGTGCAATCCCAAGCTCTTCACGCCCTGCTCGAACTTGTTCCATAAGGCGCACATTGTGTGCTGCGATGCCCGACTGCTGGCTTACCACTGTTAAAATGCGGAGCTCTTCATAGGTAAAGAAGTCTCCTCCTGATCGTTCTGTTATAAGCAGTAACCCTTGCAATGCACCACCGGAAACAAGAGGCACCCACCAAGTAAAATCAATGCAATCCAAAGCATATTTTTCTTCTAAACTGATCTCAGAATCGTCCAGCGTTTTTTTGATCTCGATACGAGACAAGGGTTTTACAGACAGTGCCAATAGCTTTATAAATGGGCTAGACACTAAAAAGTTCGGTGACACTCCTTGAGGTAACTTTAAGCCAATTTGATCAAGAAGCTGAAAATTTTCATCTTGCCCTTTAAGAAGTAGAGCAAATTTTGTTAGACGTAAGGCAGGACAAAATTCATCAACAAGAAGATGCCGAAAAGTTTCTCTATCTAAAGCTAATGAGAGTGAGCGCGAAAGCTTGCCAACAAGTTTCGCATGATAAATTTTTTCACCGTACCAAAACCAATTTGTCAGATGACCAGCTCCTTTTTGAAAAGGGGTGAAGAGAAGGGCTAAGACAACGCTTACAAAGGCGTTTGCAAGCAGTATGCGTTCTGGCTCGATAGTCAAACTTTGGACAATGGAAATGATGAGCAAGTAGATGGCTAAAATTGATATTGCAAGTAGGTAGAAAACAACCGCTCGATTGAGCACAAGCTCGGCGCGTGTTAAACGATGTTGGAATAGCAAATAAAGGTACGATAGAGGTAAAAGGATAAGCCAAGGGAACGTAAAGACATAGGGGACAAACATGGAAGCCCCCAAAGTGTCTGGCAAAACGGACAGCAAAAGTACAGGAGCAACAGCCAAAATAGTACCTAACAAAATGAGACGAATTCTGCGACGGGGCACTGGCAATGAACTGCTTTGGTAAGATAAAATCAGAAATAAAATTGAAAAAAAGACCGACAACAAAAAGGTTAAACGGGTGAGTAGACGCAAATTGTTAAACCAGCCAAGCTGTATTAGCTGTTCCATTGACCAAAATAAAAATGGTGTTGCTATAATTGAGGCTAAGAGGGTTAATAAGGTAAAAATTGTTGATCCAAACCGCTTTAAAGGTTTTTCAAAAAAGGTGAAGTGAAACAAAAATATTGCTGGAGCTAACCCAGCCAAAAACACATAAAATAAACGGCTACCCAGATCACTTCCTAAAGCACCTAACTTACCTGTTGCTAAGGTGGCTGAGACAAAAATAAAGGTCTCTTTTGTCAAAACCTGTTCTTTGGCAAACCAGATACAAAGACTTGCCCCCAAAAAACCCAGACCAATTAATAAAGGGATCGTATCGTTGATCAAGGAAGGACATTGGGCAAAAATTTGTGAATTAGCGCGGCAGGGTTGTTGAAAAATTGCCATACCTGCCCATATATTTAGCCCTAAACTGACTAACACGAATAGAACAACTGAACTCTGCTTCCAACCGAGTCGTATGGAGGGGTGTTTGTGACTAAAACGAATATCCATAGCTTTAATTTATTTAGGGCTGATGTTGGTTTCCTTACCTTCGTGGGAAGCGGGATCAATGGCGGGAAAAGCCTGGTCGAGCAGTAATCGCAAAGGGTGCGCCTCACTTATGTCAGGAATTGCTTGTTGTAAGGTAGCTAAAGCCTGTAAATAGTGTGTTCTGGCAGTCACCAATAAATAACTTTGGGCCCCAATAGCTGTTAATTTTTGCAAAACTCGTTTTTCTGCTTCCTGATTTCCTTGTTGAACCTTAGTTAATAATGTTGTTAACTGGTTTTTCTCTTCACCTTTTAAAACAAAAAGCGCATAAATTATAGGCAAACTGGAACGACCTTTTATCAAAGCCAACTGATGCTGATTTGACCAAACATCATTATAATCATCCGCAATCTGAATCAAAATCCCAAGATAATACCCAAAAGTTCGGTATCTATTTGCCACTGAAACAGTGGCATCCCCTGCTAAAGCACCAGCCCACGCCGCCCATGCAAAAAACTCGCCTGATTTGGCCCGAGCGATTGCCAACCACCTTTCGGGATCAATTTCTTCTTGATCGCCTTTGATTGCCAATAAATCAGCATGTTGACCTGCGCAAGCGTGTAACATCATGCGATTAAGTTCCAAAATAATAGGCTGGGAATTAGCGCATGTTTCAGGATTTTTTTCTAATTCTCTTAATATGAATTGGATTAAAAAATGTAAACCAGTTGTAGCATTGATGGTAATGGCCATCTCGTCTTTAATATCCCCATCTTCAACATCATCTAAGATTTTGGCTCCAAGTAGGAGTAAATACCAAGCCACAAAAATGGGTCGGGATGTTTGCATGGAGCCACCGCAAGCTTGGCAGCATAAATCCGGCAAAGTAAAGAATACTTGATTTTTTTGCTCTGAACGAAAGGTCAAAGGGATATATTTAAATAACAGATCAAAATAAGCTTCATCAAGAACGTTTCCAGTCAATATAGGCTGAATCAATTGACGCATCCAAGCCAAGCTGGACTCAAAATGAGGATTCAAATCGTTTAACACTCAATCAGTTACACAACAACCTTTGGAAAGCGCTGCATACTCAAACTTTTTCTTCCTAATTTATATAAACTAAACTTTTGGTAGATTAATGCGGGCAAAGATGATGCCACCTTCAATTGCTGATGAAACCCATCATTTCATAAACTGGATTTTTTTGGTAAAGCTTCTATCTATTTACCAACTAGAATCATGACAACTGACGGTAATTTGAATTACTTTTAAAAGGGGTTTTTCATTCTCTAAAACCGTCAATTTGGTGACTGGATGATACTAGTATAGTGATAATTGACTGACAGTTCAACCTTGGATCAAAGCGTTTAGGTTTATCTAATATAGAGCTTTTATCGGGACACTAACCAGAGTCTGGATATCGACAGCTTAATCTAGGATGTGCTGAACTAGGGAGCGCTCGGTCTCGAAATTCGTCATTGATGGAGATCGCTGATGGTACTTTTTTTACCCAGAGCGTTTCAGGTAAGGTTTGAGTTCGTTTTTTTAGAATCTGTCTAACTTCTCCATAAAAACTTGGAAGATAAAGGATTTCCAGCTGACGACATTTGACCGACCATTGAGAGCTTATATTGGGATATGTGTCGATTCTTGTCGAACTATCATGCAGTTTTTGCACTCTTACCTCTATCCTTACATAAACTAAAAATTATATTCGTTAATAATCCAGCTTTATTCCCTTATTTACCACTTTAGATCGCTCAATGTAATGACTGGGCATGTTCATGTTGCTCAAGCCTCCAGCATCCCGCAAAACAAACGGACTACTTTCCGTGGAGGCTCGAGTGGCCCAAGTATGGCGCAAATCATGGGGTGACCTGCTCCCGAAAACTTTTCGGGGGCAGGTCAGAAGCACAGTTTGGTATCGACGATACAATGTCTGAGCTCAATCCAATTGCATCGCTTGAAGAAAGACGGGAAGGGTAAATGTCTGATACAGGAGAAATGGTCACACGCGAAAGCAAAAGGTAATTGGGGTAACATTGAAGGCTATGGCGAATTTCCAAGCATGCCAAAATGCATTTTTAAATTTACCGTAGCCACAGATCTATCGAATGCAGCCGCTAATGGGGAGTTGCAATAATTATAGAGCTGCTACCTGACAAGACTCTATCAAATCTGTCATCACCTATGGTGAATTCACAGAAGGCAAGTGAATAGTAAAAATGCTCCCCTGACCAAGACCATCGCTACGCGCGCTAATCCGACCCTTGTGGGCCTCAACAATCGCTTTAGCAATAGCTAACCCCAAGCCTGACCCGCCGCTGTCGCGGCTGCGCGATCCATCGACACGGTAAAAACGATCGAAGAGATAAGGCAGATGCTCAGGCGCAATGCCTTCGCCTGTGTCCTGCACGATGAGGCAGGCTTCATTAATTTGTTGGCGTAAAGAAATGGTAATCGTGCCATCTGCTTGAGTGTGGCGCAGCGCATTGTTGAGTAAATTAGAGATAACTTGTCGAATACGGCTTGCATCAATATGAACTGGCTTCACGGGTTCAATTTGAGTTACAAGTGTCACGCCAGCTTCCTCAGCCAACAGCCCAAATAGATCAACCAATTCGTTGAGAAAAGCGGCTAAATCAACAGAAGTCTTGTCAAGTGGTAAGCGATGAGCCTCGGCCCGTGCTAGCAGATGCAAATCATCGACAAGGCGGGATATCTGGCGTGTTTGCCTATAAAGGTTGCTAATGTGCTGGTTGTCAAGAGCGTATACACCGTCAAGAGTGGCGCGCAGCGTGCCTTCCAATCCAGCAAGCGGGGTTCGAAGTTCATGCGAAATGTCGGCGAGCATATTCTGGCGCACCTGTTCATTGCGCTCAAGCTGTGCGGCCATGTCGTTAAAAGAGGCAACAAGCACATTTATTTCGTCTGTCCCCTCTACTGTGACTCGTTGACTAAAGTCGCTTTTGCCAAGCGCATGGCTGGTGGTTGCGAGCTCGGTCAAGGGACGAACAAGCTGACGGCTAAGCCACACGCTCGTGAGGATACCGAATAGACTGCCAATGATAAGAGCGATAAGATAATCTTCGTCTTCCAATAGTTCATCGACGAACTCTTCAGCAATTTGACCGCTACTGCTATCATTCAAATCAATGCCTGTTGCAAATCCTTCCGCCCGCTTCTCCTCAATCAGCGCCTGCAACTCAGCATCACTTTCAAGCAGGGTGACAATCTCAGCATCACTCTTCCCTTCCACGATATAGCGCTCTACAAACGGTACGGCCGTATCACGAAACTTAGAAACGTACCTTGTTGGCTCATATGACGGCTCACTGAGCCAATTGAATGCAAAGGATAATGTGAAGACTACAATCAACGTCCCTAAAATGACGGTAAAAAATGCGCGGATGAGTCGTCCTGCAAAACTATTCATTTTGTGACATCCACAAAACGGTAACCAACACCATAGACCGTTTCGATGTAAGCCGGGTTATTAATCTTGCGGCGCAGGTTTTTGATGTGCGTGTCAAGGGCCCGTCCCATCCCTTCATACCCATACCCCATGCCTCTTTCTAGGAGCTCTTCGCGCGTAAACGTAAAGTTGACGTTTTCCATTAAGGTGAGCAGAATCTTGTACTCGGTGCCCGTTATATCGACCGGCATATTTCCCACAAGCAACTTTTGTCCAGCCGTATCTAGCTGAACAGAGCCAAAGGTGAGGACGGGATGCTGCTGCTGATCTAGCTCGCGGCGGCGCAGCAAAGCGCGTACCCGTGCTACTACTTCACGGCCGTTAAATGGCTTAGTAATGTAATCATCCGCCCCAAGTTCAAGACCAACGACTTTATCTGTGTCATCGATACGCGCCGTGAGCATGATGATTGGGAGTGCTGCCAGCCGTCGATCGTTGCGGATGAGGCGCGTGATTTCCCAACCGTCTTTATCAGGCAGCATCAAGTCAAGCACCAGCATGTCGGGTGACTCGCTGCGCAGCATATGCAGGGCAGTGTTGCCATCGGCTGCGTCAAAGACGTGGAAGCCGTTTTGCTCAAGATAGCCACGTACAACATTCCGAATGATATGATCATCGTCAACAATCAAAATTTTATGCATAGATCAATTTAGCGTTGTTGCATAGTGTCATGTTTTATCTATGCAACAACGCTCCATATTTTGTCAGATAAGTGGAGAACAAAAAGTATCTAGAACTAAAACAGCTTCGTAAAAGTTTTTGTTCTCCTGAAACTGATTTTCATTACCCAATCTTATAGTCAAGATATTTGTTGAAAATTACTTAAGTTGGCGCCAGCATACACTTCCTTAAGTGCTTTGCCAACAGCGTTGTTTACCTGGAGTTATTGATCATGGACGGTGGCCAACACATAATCAAAATTGGCGTGTTCAAGCGTATGGTGGTCTGATTCCGCGTAGTGCTCAAGGAGCGTACGTGGCCCATTTTCATTGATGGCTTGAGCAAAAATGCCATAGTCGCCGCCGCCTGACGTAGATGGGACGCGGGTAATTGAATGGACATGACCACCTGTCGAGGCATCGCTGATTTCACCCTCCACGTTGTATTCTACCCAAAGGTGCGGGTTGTAGATACGAAAGTAGATGAGGGACGAATCTGTTAGCTGGGTTTCCGGGCTTATCCAAACAAAGTAGGTATCATCGATCTCCCCGGCAATGTCGTTCCACCAGACATCTGCAAATGGATTTGACAGGTTATAGACAAAGAGTTGCATGAGTGCCTCTAGATTAGCCTTTGTCTCTACCGACATGTCGCTGTATTTCAACCCAGTCTCAAATCCAGAGTAATCATAGTTCCCAACAAATGGATCTGCTACTCCATTCTCGGCGGGCGGACCCACTTGCAACACCCGCTCAGCACTGGCAGGTGTCGCTGCAGCCAACTCTGCGTCTGACAATCCGTTTCGCATGGCAAACGCTGCTTCGCGCTCTGCCGCAAATACATCAAAGTCGATGCCATTGTATGAGCCTATTACCGGTTCAGCTCCCCAAAAAGCGGGCACAATCGAAACCGCGTCACCGTGTACCAAAAAGTTCAGCACCGCGTGGTGTCCATCAACCTGAACGCCCCAAGAGCCGCTATTTTCAGGGTCGCCAAACATATCAATCGAATAATTATCAGGTGACCATGTTCTTGGATCTTCTTGGTTTAAAACTGATTCGACCAAAAAGGTGATTTCATCCAATTTTTGATACCCATCGCTGCTCAAAAATTGTTGCAATAGCGCTTTGAAAAGATCAAGTTGTTCGCTGTTTAAATCCCCGTAGGCGATGCCGTGCCGACCACCAAATAGCGCCGGGGGCGTATTGTGCCAATAAGCAAACCGCTCACTATCAAGACAGTTTTGAGCTTGAAGCAGCAATTCTTCTGACAAAGACGCGCGGAAATTAAGCATGGCTTGGCGCAAGGCTTCGACATCAGGATCGGACGATTGCTCTGCAATGCCGGTTGAAGTGCACGTTGACAAGTCGGCCGTGCTGTCTATTTCGGGGATACTGGGGCCAAACACGCAGCTCATCATTAAGAGTGATAGCACTCCCATTCCAATTATCATTTTCTTCATTTTTTTCTCTTTAATCCTTTGACTATTTTAGTGCTCCATCTCAAAATGGTTTATAAATGACACTGAAGGCTGAGTACCCCTCGAGCTTGTCGAGAGGCTTGTCGAAGCCTGGTTTACATAGGTCTACCTTCGAAAAGCTCAGGCTACATTCGCCTTCAAAGTTCATAATGAGACAAAGCATTTAAGTAATTTCACATTCCTTATGCGTCACGCTTTACGCTATACTTGATATTTCATCAACCGCATCGCGTGCGGAACGGGCGGCTGCATGGACACTGCTCCAACTTCCGAAACTGGTATATGCGGAGCCGGCAAAATAGAGCTTGCCTCCAATTGATCGTGCCATCTCACGTGACACCCAGTTTGGCGCATTGTTTTGTAGATATGCGGCTCGTGCATACGGTTCATCATTCCAATTTTGGGTCATATGTTTGACGTACTTTCGGGAGGCAACCCCATCAAACATTTCATCTAGTTCAGCTAGAATCGAGGCTTGAAATTCCTCATTGGACATCGCTTGATAGGTTTCAGCCTTCGCCCCAACCGAGAAGACGCCTAAAATCGGCCGGTCGGTGTTTTGTCCATGTGAGGCATCGTAGAAAAGCCAGTGTCCATTCTCTGTTCTTGTATCAGGAAATGTGATTACGGCCGGAAAGAATTTTTCAGCAAATTCAAAAAAGGCTTTAAATCCATTCCACACTTCAGCAGACTCGAGGGCCCGACGTTTCATAAAAGGCAATCTAGGTGAAAAGCTTACATGCCCATCCTGCAATATCTTTAGAGGAATAGTAATGATCACACGGTCGGCTGAATAGCTGCTCCCCGCTTTATCTATCAGTTGAACTTTATTGTTGCTGTGATCAATTTCAACGATTTCCACGCCATAGCACATCTTATCCTGAATGCTGGGAACAATGTATTGATCATAAAAGTCAAACCAAGATGACCCTATAAATTTTGTGTCATCATCCCCGACGCTGGGCTCAGTTGAATATACGCCATCCTGATAATAGCCTCGCGTGTCTGATGA
>JBCCFD010000055.1:0-25937 GCA_039029915.1 Chloroflexota bacterium | reverse complement strand
GAGAGGTGAAACGAACTTGAAGCCTGCAACTTGCAACGTTCATTACACAAAAGGAGATTTATATGCGTATCGCCATATTTTCAGACGTTCACGGTAATTTGACTGCTTTAGAAACCGTTTTGGCCGATATCAAACAGCAGGCGCCTGACACCGTCGCCTTTGCTGGCGACCTATGCTACTTTGGCGCACGTCCGGCAGGATGCATTGAGCGCATCCAGGGAGAGGTTGATCTTTTTGTCTATGGCAACACAGATGAAATTATTTTTGATCCGCCGTCAGTGGATGAAACGCTACCTGAGGAAAAACGACAGCGGTGGGAAAGCTTCTACAAATCGTTTGACTGGTATCGAGATAAGTTAACCCCCGAACAGATTGGTTGGTTGTCACGAATGCCGTTTAGTCATCGCATTTCTCCTACGGCTTCAGCAAAGGATGATTTGTTGATTACTCACGCTAATCCAAAGGATGTGAATGTCCCTATCGCTCCGCCAGCAAATGTGCAGACTGAACTGCTTGGTGAGGTAAAGATAGAACGAGATGATGAGGTGATGGCGGGCTTGTTTGCGGGGGTAGAAACGGCCATTTTAGCTTACGGTCACGTCCATTTAAACAACGTTCAAGAGTACAACGGCATCACGCTGGCCAACATCAGCGCCACCAGCAACCCAATGGCTCGCGACGGCACGGCGCGGTATGGCATCCTGACGTGGACAAAGTTAGCGGGCTGGGAAATCGAAATGCGACAGGTGCGATACAACTTTGGTAAAGAACAAGAGCTACTGTCCTTCTTACAGCCACCGAAGTGGGAGATGATTTCGAAGGGGTTGGGGAAGTCGGTTTTTTAGGAATTAGTATTTGGATAATTGGTAATTGGGAAGGTGTCTGGCGTTAGAGCGAGAGCTAGAGGAAGGCATTTGTTGCGTTTGAGATGTGGGAAACGGCCGTTTTTACACCAAAAACAAGGCTGCCAGGCTGGCAACTCAAAACCTGCACATAGGATTCGTTTGAGTTGACACGATTATACATGCATGATAGTATGTATATCATGAGGCGCACAAAAGAAGAAGCAGCCAAAACACGACAAGATTTACTTGACGCCGCGCTAGAAACATTCAGCGTGAAAGGGTATCAGGCAACCCGACTGCAGGATATTGCTAAAGCGGCCGGCACAACACGGGGAGCTATCTACCATCATTTCGAGAACAAGGCTGCGCTTTACAAAACGCTGGCGATTGAGGCCAATCAACTAGGAAACGAAATGATTGCCAATGCAGTATCTGAAGGCGGCTCTTTTCGCGAAATTTGCCAACGCATCTTCATCAATGGATTAAAACTTATTGAGCAAAATGAACGTTTTCAGCAGGTGATGGCGTTATCGCTTTACAAAACGGGCGTTTCTGATGAACTTGCCGAAATTGAAGAAATGCGCCTCACTAGTGCTGTAACCACAATCGAGCAAATGGTTGGTATGTTCCAAATGGGCGTTGCCGGTGGCGACTTACGTCAAGACATTGACTTACACACTATTGCTCGCACCTTTATCGCCTTTCAAAATGGGGCAGCATGGCTGTGGCTCAATAGTGGCCAAAACTTTTCGCTTAGCGAAGCTGCTCCCAAGTTTGCCGATATCTTATTTACCGGTATTGGCTCAGAGTAAGTTTTTTTTGTTTATTTTACATACATTTCAGTATGTATCAATGAGGTGAAAATGAATCTTTCAACACAATCCATTGAGTCTAGAATTGAATCAAGGGAATTACGGTCGTTACATCCAGCCCGCGCTATCCTAATCTTCTTGGGACTTGGCATCGGGTTCCGGCTTTCTTTTTATCAGGGTATTCCAATCCTTTTAGAATTAGGGCTTCAACCCTTTGAGGCTTTTATTGTGACGTTTACCGTACCGTTAGCCATCTTATTTGCGCTTGCTTTTGCTGCTGTGCAAATGGAAGGTAACCCTATGACGTTACCTGCTTTGGCTGAACGGTTCCGGCTGCGTCGCTTTGGTTGGCGACAAATAGGTTTAATGCTGGGGATTTATGCCTTGTCTATTCTCTTTAGTCTTGTGCTCTCACCGACGCGTAGCTGGATATTGCAGCTTTCCCCTTGGTTGATGCCTAACGAGACGTTCCCTGCCTTGCTAAACCCAATGTTGCAAAATAGCACGCTTCTGGAAACGGCCGTTTCATGGATGGGCCCAGACGCACCCGGCAACTGGAGTTGGGCCATACTTACGGTGATTCTTTTCTTGTTCAACATGTTTGGTGAAGAACTGTATTGGCGTGGTGTTCTGCTTCCGCGGCAGGAACTAGTACACGGCTCCCATACGTGGCTCATTCATGGACTGCTGTGGCTCCTCTTCCACCTGCCGTTCTACCCTTGGTATGTTTTGTTTGGCCTACCCAGCACGCTAGGACTCGCTTACCTTGCTCAAAAGACGCAAAATACATGGTTGCCGCTTCTGCTACACACCTTGTTTAACGCCACGATGCTCATCATCATTCTCTCAATTATTTTCGGCTAAATGAAAGGGTAATTCAGAAAGACAGGGAAATGAAAGCAATCATCTCTGTCTTTCTGCTTCCTTTGGCTTTATGAGTCAACCTCCCCGAGCAATTAAATTTGAAACGCTTTGATTGTTTTTATCCAGTAACTTTGCAACCTTGCAACCCTGCTACCCATTCCCTCCATCAACTTTCGCGATAAAAGCCCTAACGGCCGTTTCATACGCCTCAAACTGTTCACGACGTATGCTGTGGCCAGCGTTTTTGATGTGGTGGTGATGCAGGTTGGGGGATAGGCTGGTGGCCTGTTGAGCGATGGTGGGTTGGATGATGGCACCCCGTTCGTTTACGGCCGTTAATAGCAAAACCGGCACCTTAAACTGAGCCACCAGATGAGGCCACGCCGCATAACTTTCTGCCGAAAGGATACCAAACACGTTTAAACTAACCTGCTTTTTAGACTCTGCCCAAGCGGGGAACTCAATCTCATCCCATGTGGGGTTTTCTTGCTTACCATCCGCTAGGAATGCCTCAACCGGACGCTGTTGATCTTTAGCAAGCTGGTCGCGCCACCCTTGGTTGCCGCTGGCTAAAATTGGAGCAATTTCCGGATTTAGCCACGGTGGGTCTTCCAAAATGGCCGCCTTGGCCAGGGTCGGATAGCTCACCACAAACTGAGCCGCCGTCATGCCACCCATTGAATGGCCAATCAAAATTGGGTTGACTAAGCTAAGATGTTGAATCAATCCAGCCGCATCATCTGCGTGGTCCTGCGGAGAATATCCTGTAGCGGGAGCTTCGGAACGGCCGTGTCCTCGGGCATCCACCATAATCACATCAAACTCAGCCTGCATCGCTTGTGCAAAACGTGTCCAGCATAATCCATTGTCCGTGATGCCATGTAGGCAGATAAGCGAACGGCCGTTTCCCCCCGTCCGCGTGTAGTGTAAAGCAATGCCATTGACTGATACCGTTTCAGAAAACCATGTGTTATTCATGGGGTGAGTATAGCAGAGTTACAGGGGAGCAAAGTGGCAGGATTGCTACGTAGCAGGCTGTCCCATCCTGCCCTCATCCTTCTCTCTTCTCTCTTCTCACGATACAATCCCGCCATGAAAATTCTGCAGCTGTCACAAGCTTACCATCCCGTGCGCGGTGGGGCTGAATGGATGATTCAGCAGCTGTGTGAGCAAATGGCGACCCAATATCAAGATGAAGTTACCGTTTATACCGCTGCCGTGACGAAACCCATCTACTTTTGGAAAGATGAGGGTGGTCCGATGCCGGTTGGTGTTGAGACGATCAACGGTGTCACCGTACGCCGTTTTCCGGTGTATCGGGGCTTCCAGACGGCGCGCCAGCTGGCGGCACACGGATTTCATCGGTTTAAGCTACCCTACCACGACTGGGCGCGGAGCTTGCAGGTTGGCCCCATCATTTGGGGGCTCGCCGATGAGGTGGCCAATAGCAAGGCTGATGTGGTTATGGCGGGGACCTTTCCGTTTTTACACATGCACTACGCGGTGCGGGGGGCAAAAAAAGCGAATCTGCCCGTTGTGCTGTTAGGGGCTATACATGCCGATGATGTGTGGGGATATGACCGCGCCCATTTTTTTAAAGATATTGCCCGAGCGGATGCGTATTTAGCCCTGACTGAATTTGAAAAAGAGCTGGTTGTGTCAAGAGGTGCGCAGGCGAACAAAGTTTTTGTGGTGGGTGGTGGTGTTTGGCCCGAGCCATTTGAGCAGGCCCAACGTGAAGCGGCTCGTCAAAAATATGGCTGGGGGGATGACCCCGTGATTGTGGTGCTGACGCGCCAGTCGGCGCTCAAAGGATTAGACGCGCTGGTGGAGGCAATGCCTCTCGTGTGGCAGTGGGTGCCGAATGTGCGCCTTTTGTTGGCCGGGGCAAAACGGGAGTATACGGCCGTACTCGAAACCTGGCGCCAAAACTTGTCGGCTGCCCAAAGCGAGAAGGTGACCTTGATCAATGATTTTCCCGAAGCGGAAAAAGCCCAGCTGCTCAAAGCCGCTAATTTCTTGGTGCATACCTCTGCAAACGAATCGTTTGGCATTGTGTTTACTGAGGCTTGGGCGGCCGGCATTCCTGTGATTGGGGCCAATGTGGGGGCGATTGCTTCACTGATAACTGATGGGCAAGATGGCTTGCTCTTTAAGCCCAATAATGCCCAGCACCTGTCGCAGAAAATGATTGAAATGCTTGAGAATCCAACGAAACAAGCTGAAATGGGTAAAAATGGACTGGCCAAGGTGCATGCAAAATATAATTGGACGCACATCGCCCAGCGGGTTCGTGAAATTTATCAGCAAGTTATTGAATGGAAGCGAGAAGAAAGGTAATCTGATGAATTTAGGTCAATTGATGCCAAAGCAGCTCATGCCCTATGATGTTTACGAGCGTCATCAGGTAATTAGCCAGCTACTAGAACAGCAGTTTGGGCACAAAAAAGAAATCGTGGTGCTCGATGTTGGGGGGCGCATCGAACTTTTGGCGCGATTTTTGCCGTACAAAATCATCTCTGTCAATCCAGATGGCACGGGCGCCGTGTGGGGAGATGGGATGGCGCTGCCGTTTGGTGAAAATGCGTTTGATGCCGTCGTCAATATTGACACCCTAGAGCATCTGCCGGAACCGAATCGGCTGCCGTTTATTCAAGAATGCCTTAGGGTGAGTCGGTCAGTTGTGTTGGTAGCGGCTCCGTTTGGCAATGAAGGACATATTGCGTTAGAAAAGCAGTTGAATGATCTCCATGAAGCGGTGATGGGGAAGCCGCACCATTATCTAGGGGAACATGTTGAGAATGGGTTGCCATCCCCAGCCCATTTATTGGCCTATCAAGAGGCGCTACAGCCAGCAACCGTTTCCATGCACTACGCGGGGAACTACATTTGGCAGGGTGAATCATTTGCCAGAGCGGTTCGAGCGAACAAAAAATCACGTTTGTCAGCAGCTGGCACCCACTTTTACAATCGTTTTATCAATTTAGCGCTGTTTCATCCAATTAATTTGGTAGATGCGCCTGCTAGCTATACAAATCGTTTTTATTTGACGATTGAGAAGGTGTTATCTGCCTAATGTGAATTTTGAAAAAAAGATTCTCAGCGTAGTGACGCAGCAGGCTTTTACCAAAGTAGAGAAATTTATAAAAACGCCCTGACCTGTCATTCCTGCGAAGGCAGGAATCCACACACGAATGGATACCCGCGAAGGCGGGTATGACAGACTTTGGTAAAAGCCTGAGAGACGCAAAGCACGAAGAGGGTTTTGCGGTTTATGGCACTAAATTTGGTTGATTTCACTATTGAGTGGCTCAGCGCTTATTTCCTAACATCCGTTTGATTGCTGTACGAACTGAATATTTGCGACTGTTGAAGAGTAGGTTGGTCAACGGCCGTAACCGCTCATTCTGCTTTTGAAATTGGGCAATCCGTTCTGGCCAATCAGGCCCAAGATTGTCAAGCTGCTCTTCCAATAATGTTTCTGCATAATCATAAAGTGCCCAATCGAAATGGTTTACCTTTTGTAGTGCTTCGAGCGTTTCTGGGGCCAAATCAGCTGATTGTTTGGTTGGATTGGTGACATTTTGGCGGGCGTAGTGAAGCTTCTGCCAGCTAAATACATCTTTGAGCAAGAAGAGCGTTTCATCAAACCGTTCCGTTAGCCCCACGACCGCCATTTCTCGTAAATGGGTCTTAGCCCTTTGTAAATGAGCCTCGGTCATTGTGCCAAAAGGCACCTCTTGCCCCGAACTCAAGCCAGCTAGCAAACGAGTTTGGGCGTTGTCTGCCATGGGGTCTGCTTTATTTTCAAGAAATTGCGGGAGCGTCCACTGATTTTTGATAATTTGGTGATGGCAATAATGATGTGGGGTGCGGCGGATAAAATGATAGTAAGAAACGACGCGGGCGGAAGGGTTTCTCAATATGGTGAAGTAGGCAGAACGGCCCGGCAGTTGTTCATGGGTGCCATACCCAGCGTGCCCACGAAGCAGTTTGATCGTTTGCTTTTTCTCTGCCGGGAGCGCGTTAAACTCAGCTAAGGTGCCCGATTGCCAGATGGTGTAGATTTGGGAGAAGTGGTAGTGGCGTTCCAATATGCGATAAAGCGTACTCCCCGCCGTTTTCGGTATATGTAAAAAGATGACGTGGTCTGGCTGTGGGTCAAGGGGCATTAGGCGGCCGTTTTTCCCTCAAGAGCGTTCACCTTTTCCTGCAGGTTTTGCACAATTCTGGTTAGCTCCTCAATCTCTTCCTGCTGATGCCGATTGATGGCGTTGAGATGCATAAGCCAATCCGCCTGGGTGTGGTTGACGCGGGCTTGATCCTTGGCTAGCTTGTTGACATAAAAAAGAACAAGATTGTGCAAACCCAGGCGCAGCCGACGGATGAATCCGTTGACAATAGGGATTGGGCGACCGGTTGGTGTCACTTCCATTTCTTGGTGGATGGCATTTAGCGTCATGGTTTGGGTTAATGAATCGGTGGATTTAAGCGGGAGTGAGGCGTTATCGTCCTTGGAAAATAACGGCCGTTCTCCAGCCCCTCGCCGCTGTTGACCGAGCCATTCTGCGGTTTGGTTTATCTCCTGCAGGCTGCCTGCCATCTCCTGTAGCAGCGTTAACAGCATATCATTTAGCTGAAATTGATGGCTAAGCACCTCTTGTTGAGCTGACTCGCCGTCAGCTGAATCAAACGCCAAACTGCGGATTTTATTTTGATGCTGACGCACCGTTTGAATGCCTTCACCCAGCGCGTCTCGTGAAATAGAGCCTTGTAATAGTTCAAATTCGATATCAGCCAGTACGTCTGCGGCTGTGAGTGTGCTCTTCATAATGACATCCTATGAGGTTGGAGATTGGAGACTAGGGATCGGGGATTAGGAACTAGAAACCGGTCACAATTACCCAATAACTAATAACCAATAACTAATAACCAATAACTAATAACCAATAACTATTTACCTCTCCCCCCGATAAATCGAGGGGCTAATTCTCTCCCCACGCTGAATCACGAGGCTAATCTTCTCTGTTCTGCTTCGATCACCTGCTGATAAACGGCCGCATATTGTTTGGCCATTTGGACATACGTAAACCGTTCCATGAGCTGTTGGCGGCCAGCCGTTCCCATCTCATACAGCTGTTGAGGGTTGGTTAAAAACGCAATCATGGCTTCAGCAAGCTGTGCTGGGGCGTTTGGATCTACAATTTTTCCAGTAATGCCTTCGTCTATAACTTCAGGAATTCCCCCGGCCCGACAGCCAATCACCGGTTTAGCATAATTCATGGCTTCGATATAAATCAAGCCAAAGGACTCATAGAGCGATGGAGCCACAAATAGATCGCAACTTTGGTAGAGTTGATGCAGTTTTTCTTCGCTGACTTGTCCCAAAAAAGAGACATGTTTTGCCAAGGTTGGGTATGTTTTTTGAAAGTAGGTGGCATAATCCATGCCGTGCTGTTCCAAGAAGCCATCTCGGGTGCTGTTGTCTGCACCAGCGATGATAAATTCTGCATTGGGAACCGTTTTTAAAACGGTGGGAATGGCCTGGAAGAGGTCACGAATGCCTTTGCGTTTTTCCAGCCGACCTAAATAAAGGACGGTAAATTTTTCAGGGGGGGCTTGGAGGCTAAACGGCCGTATCTTTTCATCGTCCACTGGCACAATGCCATACGGCACAATCGAGTAATCGCTTGGCGTTACCGTTAGGTTGTACACCTCTTCAACCTTACGCATCGTGGCGTGCGTATTGGGGAGCAGATGGGTGGCCCGTTCGAGCAAAACCTCTTCCATATTGACGGCCAGTTGCGTATCCTTGTCAGTTAGATTTTGCAAATCTGCAATTTGCTTAAGCGCAGTGACAAGTCGTACAACGACCGGAATCTTGCCCTCAACGGCCGTAATCAGTCCATCATAAAGCCAGAGTGGCGAATCAACGATTTGGATGCCATCATTGAGGCTGAGCCGCTTGATCTTGTCATGAACGGCGTGGCAATGGTTGAGGCTAGTGTACAACTTGGTGAATGGGCGGTAACGGCCGTAACGATTGGCTTGCGGCACCTGATGCACATAGGCCCCATCATAAAAGGAGACCAAGTCCCGCTCACCCTGCGTCACCACGTGAACGGTATGACCACATTCAAATAAGCCGCGCGCCATCAAATTCGTAAGCCGACCAACACCTTCATACTGGTTTGGTGGATAAGCACGACTTAATAAACCGATTCGCAAAGGCTGGTCGGGTATCGTAATGGCCGGTCGACGACCGCTAATTGGATCGACAGAGGCTTTTTGTTTAGACGCATCTTGCTGAAAGGGTTGTATTGGTTCCATTTTCTTTTTTGCATTTTCAACGACTGCTTGGCTTAAGAGTTGACGTGGCTGAAAGAGGCCGCGATAGAGCGCGATGAAACTGCTCCGTACCTCCTGACTTTGCATTTTTAGCAGTTGGGGCCAGCTAATTTTTCCCTGTCGCCTTAGTTCCTGCTCCCAAAGCAGATGTCCATGAACGTAGTGCAAACACCGTTTAAATATCTCACGCCGCTTCTCGCCAACGGCCGAACCATACTTTATCACAAAATAGAGAACTGACTTGGTTTGTACCCACCACCGAGCGTTGAAGCTATTGGCGACGCGGTTACGGCTTGAAGCCGGCACGTGATAAACGGCCGCTTCCTTAACCGGATGCACTACTTTGCCCGCTTGCGTGAGCCGCATCGCAATATCAAAATCGTCATAGAGCCACTCATAAAATTCATCAAACCCATTGATATCTAGCAGGTCTTGACGGCGAAACGCCATGTTGGTGCCCATCATGCGGCCCGACCACAGCTTGCCCGCTTTTTCAGGCACAATATTTTCGAGCCATGAGGTTTGCACATCATACTGTTCGCCTAGGGATGAAGCGATGCCGATGCGATGCTGAACGACCGGTTTGCGGGGATGAATCATGTAGACCATGCCGCCCGTGCCGGCAACGGCCGTATCGGCAAACAGGCGTTCAAGCTGAGCTATCCAGTTGTGGCAGGGCACCGCGTCATCATCAATATAACAAACGATATCTCCATTGGCGGCCAGCAGGCCCATATTTCGGGATTGGCTTAAATTCGCTTCAGGACATCTCAGGATAGTCACTCTATCGGCATACGGTTCTAAAACCTGCAGCGTGTGATCTTTGGTTGGGCCAACAACCACAATAACCTCAAAATTGGATCGCGACTGCTGTTCGAGCGCTTTGAGTAATATAGCTAGCGGGTCGGCTCGGTCTGTGGTGTTGACCACGATGGAGAAGCAAAGATTAGCGGTACTCATATTTGGAAAGTTTTTCAAGAAGCGTGAGGCGACGCTCAGTAAGACGCTGGAGGCGCATCATTTGATCAAAACGAGCCACATGAACGGTGTTTAGCTGAGATTGCAGCAGATAGTCACGGCCGATTATGAAGCTTAACGGCCGTTTAACCCCTAATCTGAACAGGCGGCTCAGCGTAGATTCAGGTGAATTGTCATCCGGCGCGCGAAAGTAAATTTGACTGAGTAGTTGATGCTCTTGCTTTTGCAGTTGGGTTAGTCGGTTGTGGATGGCCTGCCACTGGGCTGAATCATCGGCGGGTGGCTCTACAGACCGAGGCATACTGAGCGTTTGGGCCATTGAAAAGGCGTGATGGAGTAATTTTGTGAACCCAGCCACGGCGTGCCGCTTGTGAACGGCCGTTACCGCATTACCCATGTCTGACAGCCGTTTGGCAAAAATAGCCTCGATGGTTTGAAGCGTTTGTCGTAAGCCTATGACGCGTCCAATGGCTTGCTCAAAATATTTTTCTTGCAAAATGGCGCTGTGTTCCGCTTCAAAAAAGTTGCTCAAGAGAGGCACGTCGTACTGCTTTACGATGAAGCGGTAGCGCATGCTGTTCTGATTGCCAAAATGCCGGACCGGATCGGTCTGCCACTCTTTGTTGTTGAAATGATGAACGGCCGTTGCTTGCGGTACGACCATCGTTTCCAAACCGTTTTGTCGCGCCCGATAGCAGTAATCAACTTCCTCATAGTAAGCTGGATAAAACCCTTCGTCTAATAAACCAATTGTCTCAATCGTCTGGCGGGTGATGCCAAAAACGGCCCCAGTTACATACTCAACCATTTGCGGATCATTGTTTGACTGTTCTGTAAAGTGCTGACCGAGGGCTAGCGGTTTCTCGAGCTTGGCCCCTGCATGATTGAGCGTGCCATCTCCATTAAAGATGGTGCATCCCACAATACCCACTTGTGAATTTTGAGACAGCACCGTTTTAAACGCTTCATCCCATCCTGCTTGTACGAGGCAATCCTGATTAAGCAGGACAACCAAGTCTCCTGAAGAGGCCTGAATGCCTAAATTAACGCCCCCAGCAAACCCTGCATTGACTGGGTTTGCGATGAGCGTTGCCTGAGGAAACTTTTCCTTGATTAATGTGACGGAATCATCTGCAGAGGCGTTGTCTACACAGATGACCTCTTTTAAGGCGTCACTGCTGTTGGCAAAAAGGGCCTCTAGGCAATCAAGAACAACGATTTTCCCATTCCAAACGGGAATGACAACGGAAATTTGCATAAGTGCTAATGTTACCCTTGAACGGAAATTCATCAAGCCTATAGGCGATTTAGGCACGGTTTTTCAGTAAAAGGAAATATAACCAAAAAAGGTTCGGTTATTCTCTAAATGGAACGCGGATGACACGGATTACGCGGATAAAACAGATGAAAATCAGCGAAATCAGCGAAATCAGCGTTCTATATTTGTGCACTTTTTCAGTAAAAGAAAAAATTACTAAAATTGTTGTGGTTTACTTATCCTGTTAAACTCCCAGCCTGCTTGGGAAATTTGCAATTCACTGAAATCGATTGGAATCGATTAGCTGAGATTACAACGGTAATGCGGATTGGTATGTAACAGATGGTAGAGGGAACGGGCTACAGGACAGGAGAGCTTTTGACGTGATGATTTTGCAGGCAGCTGTATGGATTATTTTGCTGTTTGTGGTGGCTGCTGTTGGTTTAACGGCCGTTCAGCTTGCCCTTTGGTCTCGGATGACCTATCAGGTGGATGGAGAGCCATCCCTTAGCTGGTTGATGGGTCTATTTCTGGCCTTTATGGGCACCGTCATATTCGTGGGGTGGACAGGGGTTGTGCTTGTTTCATTTGGGCAGTTTTCCCTACTTAATGTGACGCTGGCTGCGCTTTTTTTGGGTGGTGGTTTGTGGCTTTGGAAACGGCCGTTTGCTTCGCCTAAATTTCAAACTTTACACGCGACAGAATTGGGTCTGCTGCTGTTGATGCTTGGAGCAGCAATCGTTTACTTTCGCCCGCATGAATACGTTTTGGGCGGGATCGATCCTGGTGTTTATGTCAATATAGCAGCCAACGCCGTCCGAACTGGTGAGTTTCATGTTAATGATGAGTGGAGCGCAAATTTGGTTCCGTTCGCCGATGTCACCCTGCGTGAGCAACCGCCACAGTGGCGGTCACGCTACCTGCAGTTTGTCGGTTGGTATTTGGATGACAAAACCCCTGGTCGAATCATTCCCCAATTTTTCCCATTTCATTCGATGCTGGTAGCCGTCGGCATCAGCTTAGGCGGGCTGTTCGCAGGGCTGCTTGTGACGCCGGTTTGGGGCGTGCTGAGTTTAACGGCCGTTTATTACACAACGCGGCAGCTCTTTAATGAATGGGTCGGTATTTTAACTGCTGTTTTCTTGGCAATCACCCCTACACACATCTATTTTGCGCGTTACCCTACCACCGAACCACTAACCTTACTTCTAGTTTTTACTGGTTTATTGGCATTCCAAAAGCTGTGGGACAACGAAGCCGGAAAAGAATTGTGGGGTATTCTCATGGGCATCTCGTTTGGGGCAGCTTTTTTAACACGAATCGACTTGCCGGTGGTTGCCATCTTGCTTGTTGGCTTTCTTTTCTTGCGGTGGTGGCAAAACGAATGGCATAAAGGGTGGACTCTGGCTGCTGTCGCTTTGAGCACTTTGATGGCACACGCTGCGGTCTCCGCTTGGCTACTAAATGCGCCTTATGTTTGGAATACGTATGGTGGCGTAGCCACATTGCTAGGTGGTTCGACGGTTGTTATTGGTGTTGGGGTGGTCGGGGTTACTCTTGCAGTTGGGTGCTTGGTTTTAATTTGGCGCACTGAATGGCAAACCTTTGTTGCCAGTCCTGTAGGGCGTTTTTTACGCAGTCGCCGGTTACGCTGGATGATTGCTATTAGCGTCGTTGCTATCAGCCTATTTGCTTATTTTGTTCGTCCAATCATTCAACCAGTCGTCTCCTATCCTTCTTGGCCTACGGGGGCTGAAGCATTTTTGCTTGATGGTGAGAATTGGGTGCGCTTGGGTTGGTATTTGACGCCTCTCGGGCTGGCTTTGGCCACGATTGGCCTAGCCATCATCGTGTTGCGATATTCGCTCAATCGGTTTGGTTTTTTCCTCTTTGTTGGGGGTTTATCGATTATTCAGTATGTTTATCGGATTTTTAACACACCGTATCACATCTACGCGATGCGCCGCTATGTGCCGATTGTGATTCCGGTGCTGGTGGTTTTTGCGGCAGTAGCTCTTTGGCTGCTTTTTCAACAAGAGCGGCGCTGGATAAAGGTGGCAACGGTTGTGATCGGTATTGGCTTATTTGGGGGACTGCTTTATCAGGCCCGCTTTGTGCTACCGCTTCGCGATTTAGAAGGAGCAACCGCTCAGTTGGTGCAGGTCGCTAATGCGATAGAGCCTGATGCCATTTTGGTTATTTCGGAACCTGCTACTAGCACATTTGCAGATACATTTGGGCCGCCTCTGCGCTTTATCTATGGTCATGACATTGCCACAATCCGCCAAGGTGGGGTTGAAGCGGAAGCGTATATTCAGGCCCTTCAGGCGTTGGCTGAGGCACAAAAACGGCCGTTACAGCTCCTTTCTACGTCTGCGATTGATCCTGTTGTGAAAGAGGTTTTTGCACTAGAACCCGTTGCCTTTCTGCCCGTGCGACTGCCAAAATTGCGTAACACGTATACGGATTATCCATCGGTGAATCAAACCGTTTACTATGGTATTGAAGTTTATAATCTAGCCCCAGCGGGCAATGATTTAGACACGGCTGAAACTGTTTTGATTGATATTGGCTCAATTGACACAGCGTATATTGTTGACGGTTTTTACGGCAAAGAACCACTTCCCGGTGAGGTCACGGTGCGTTGGACACAGGAAACGGCCGTTTTAGAGATTCCAAACCAAGAGGCTGATCAGCTGTTGATTGAAGTTCAAGCCCGCATATTTAGGCCTGAGGGTGTTCCTCCTGCGCCCGTGATTGTCACGCTTGATGATCAGATTTTAGGTGAGTTTGTGCCAGAGCGTGCGTTAACGGCCGTTTCTTTCCAAGCCCCAATCAATACAGAAGATGAGACATCCATGCTACAATTTACCACAACAACCTTTAGCCCTGCAGAAATCAATGGCAGTGGAGACCAGAGAGACCTTGGTTTCTTGCTCGATTGGGTTCAGATTACGGTTAAAGAATAAGGAAGACTTGTTTTTTATGTCAACTATCCCTCGTTTAATCCGAAAATTAGTTCCCAATCGCTTGCAGGGAACAATCAAATTACCCGTTCATAATGTCACTGAGACCGCTACAGAGTTTGATTTAGACGCTATGGACATTTTAAAAACAGCACCAGTGTGGATGACGCGGGCAGAGCGTCTGCTAGTGTATACGATGGTGTTTACTTTACGGCCGTCTCGCTATCTTGAAATTGGAACATTAAAGGGTGGCTCAGCGCTTATTGTTAATGCTGCAATGAATGCCTTAAAGAGCGATGGTAAATTAGTCTGCCTCGACCCTAAACCGCAAATTGCACCGGAGCATATGGAAATTTTAAAACCGCGCACCACTGTTATTACTGGGTACTCGCCGCAAGACTTAGGGAAAGCTCAAGATGCTGCCGGTGGTCCGTTTGATTTGGTTCTGATCGATGGCGATCATTCCTATAATGGACTAATGCGTGATGCCAACGGTGTTTTGCCACATGTTGCAGATGGCGCTTATCTTCTTTTCCACGACAGCTTATTTACTGAGGTGTCTCGCGGATTACATGATTTTGCCAATCAGCATACGAATATCCTGACTGATTTTGGCACAATGACCCGTGAAGTAACCTATCAACAGCGAGACGATGGGTCGCAGCTGCAGTGGGGTGGCATCCGCATGATGCAGGTGCGCCGCAACTATCAGGTTGATTAGGTGAATAGAAACTAAGCTGTTTTATTTCAAGATATCTTTTGCTCTCCATCTAGGTTCTGTTGACATATAAAACGATTGAACCAAGAATCGAATGTCGACAGAATCAATTCTCAGTCTCCGATTCCCAATCCCCGGTCCCTAGATATTCCCCCATACATAACCTTCAGACTATTGTTTAGAACGATTAGATACATTTTAATGGTGTGTGTTTAACGGCCGTTTAAAGCGGTCTTCCCTTTTCCTTTTAACGTGAACGGAAAGCTTTAGCCAAACGCTATTTCAAACAACTTCTTTCCGTAAACTTCAGTATAAATTTGTCTTTTAATTGTCAACTGACTGACAGAGAAACATCTAGAAATCATGCATTGTATGGTGGCTGTAAAAACCTATTTCCCCCTTCAAAAAGGAAACTCCATTTTATGAAATTTACCAGTTTGAAATTTAATCTAGCCTATCTATTTTTTCCGCTTTTAATTTTTGCCACGATTGTTTTGACAGCATCGAATATTCCTAATCTGGTTGCTCAGCCTGACGCTTCAATTCACTATGTTGCCACAACGGGGAGCGATAGTGGAAGCTGTGGTACGCAAGCGCAGCCCTGTCAAACGATCCAACAGGCCATTAGTAATTCATCAAATGGGGACACGATCTTAGTAGCGGCTGGTACCTATACACGGACACCCGGCATTGGGAACTGCCTTGGTGGTACGGCCGTTGTTTGTATTTCAGGCGCCCATCGAACCATTATTGGTGGATATACCACAAGTAATTGGACTGCATCTGATCCCACAACAAATGTCACCATTATTGATGGCCAAAACGCCCATCGCGGTGTTCAAGTTCACGGATTGAGTGCTGATGTTGCCAGTTTGGTGCTTGACGGATTTACGATTCAAAACGGCCGTTATCAGGGTGCAAGCTCTGGGGATGACGGAGATACTTTCGCATTTGGGGGCGGCATGCTGGCCGATCGCGGTTCTGTTGAAGCACGGAATTTAATCGTTAAAGATAATTCGGCCGTTGGCGGTAGCACCAGTTCCGATTATGGGGGAGCTGCCGCAGGCGGTGGGCTGGCATTTCGAGCGAATACGAATGGCGTCACCTTAGAAAACATAACCTTTGAGGATAATGTTGTTCAAGGCGGATCGGGTAACAATCGCGGTGGTTTTGCAATCGGCGGTGGTCTTTACACCTTCCAAGTAGAAATTACCGGAAATAATTTAACTTTTACTAGCAATGACGCGCTAGCTGGCTCTAGCAATGGCACTGGAGTCAGTGGTAACAATAACTCAGACGCCCAAGGGGGTGGTGCGGCGTTCCAAGTTGATACAGTCGCTAATTTTACGAATATTACCTTTACAGAAAATCAAGCCATTGGTGGAGATACGCCCAATGGTGATGCTGGGGGGTCGTTCGGCGGAGGCTTCTTCGCTGAGCTAGCAGATGTCACCATGAGCGACATTTACGTGGCTGAGAATCTTTCCGAAGGTGGAGATGGGAATAATCCAAATGCTGGGTCTGCCTTGGGAGATGGGGGTGGAATTGCCGCCACTCGCAGTAACCTAACTCTGGATCGAGCCGTTATCGTTGATAATGTTGCCAGCGGCGGCAACGGAACAGTAAGAGCCGGCGCGGGCGGTGGTGGTGGTATCTACTACGCTGATTTTACGGAAACGACCACGATGCGCCTAACGAATGTCATCATTGGGAATAATCTCTCAGAAATGGGAGATACAGGGTCCACACCCGGTGGCGGTGGTGGTGGTATTTTTGTCAACTGGGGTAATGTTGTCATGGATCACGTTACCATTGCTGAAAATCGATTAGGCGGGTCACCCATGCAGGGGATTGGGATGGTTATTATCAATGGCGCTGAGGTCACTATTTCAAACAGCATTTTTGCTGATTTAACAGATTTTGCATCTGCTACTGCGATTCATGCCCAACCGGGCAACAGCGTCACATTAGACAATAACCTCTTTTTTAACAATAATTTTGATACTGGCGGAGGCGGCACCTTCACAGGTGAAGGCACAAGTTTTACTGGCGATCCCATGTTTGTATCACCCGGGGCACCAGATAATAATTATCGAATCAACAGCGGCTCGGCGGCCATTGATCAAGCTGCTGGCTCAACCGTTACCACCGATGTGGACAATCAGAGTCGCTCGATTTCAGGAGCACCCGATGTAGGCGCTGATGAATATAATCCCATTATCTTGTCGATTGTGCCCAGTAATGAGGCTCTGGGTGTCAACTGGGTTGGAGACACCAATCTTCTTTTGAGTTTAGACCATTATGAAGTTGTTGTGTCGCAAGGCGGTAGCGCTAATCCCCCAAATGAGGGACCCTCTCCAATTGATGTTGGGACAGACACGTCAATTGCCCTGACTGGGTTATCGAACGATCAGACCTACACGATCTACATAGAGGCTAAAGACGGTGCCAATACTGTGCTAGGTACGTCAAATACCATACAAATTGCCCCAACGGATGATATTGTGTATCTACCGGTTATTTTAAGGTAATTCATCAGCAACATGTGTACAGGCTGAAAATTCTGAACATCGCAAGTTTATTTTTAATAGGCTTGCGATGTTTTTTTTAGGCGTTCGTCAGCACAACTGCTTCACTATACAATTCCTTGATTTAGGTAAATTTCACAAAATATCTTCAAATAAATCTGGCTAGAAATTTGAAATTTACTAGGTGAAAATCAAAGTTAAGTCGAATCTTTTTCAAGAGACTTTTTGGTTTTCACATAAGCACTTATTGAAAGGGATAAAATATGGCACCGCCACAAAAAACATATATCATGTGCGTTACACCAAGATGTGGTAGCCATTTATTGGGTGAGGCACTGCACTCGACAGGGTTAGCGGGAAATCCAGATGAATATTTTCAGCCCAATAGCGATGGGAAATTGCAAAATGAAATAGGACATATTGCGGAAAGATACGGCCGAAAGACATTGGAAGAATTCCGCGAATTTATTCTGGATATTGCCAGTACAGATAACGGCGTTGCGGGGGTGGCCTTACACGCCAATTATTTGCATCATATTATCAATGCGTACCAGTCTCTGCCTCAATATGAGGGTTTGAATCATTATGAGCTGTTAAACGCGCTTTTCTATAATCCCCAATTTATTTGGCTACAGCGGCGAGACAAGGTGCGTCAGGCGGTATCCTGGATCAAAGCGCGGCATACGGGGGTTTGGGGCTCTCATATGGAGAATCGGGTAAAAAAAGGGGATTCTCAGGCGCTCAAGTATGATTATTTTTTGATTGAACAGAATGTGGCGCGGTTTGAGGAGTTCGAAAATAGATGGCGCACTTTTTTTGAAGAATTTCAGATCAAACCCCACCTTGTTGTTTACGAAGAGCTCGCTAAAGAGGTTGAAACAACGACACTCGACCTATTAAATGCGCTAGAGATTGATTACTCTAAAGATATCCGATTTGCTGAAAGAAAATTAAAGAAGCAAGCAGACACCTTATCTGAAGAGTGGGTTCAACGCTTTTATCGAGAGAATCAGTCGTTTACTCACCGCTTATTTCGGTATGCTCGATATTTACGGTTTAAGCTGTTGCCTAAATAAACTTTACGTCACCAAAATCATGAGAAAAGCGTTGGCAGAAATTGAGGTGACTGTCTCACTTTTGTCGCTTGCTCGAAGGCATAAGCGAATTTTATTAAAGCTGGTTCGCTGAAAGCTTGAGCAAAAATCGACATTCCAACTGGAAGTCCATGCACATAGCCAGCCGGTACGGTAATGCTGGGATAGCCAGATACGGCCGTTATGCCGGAAGCCCCAATCCCTTTATGACTGTCGCCATTGACCCAATCAATGGGCCAAGCCGGTTGCCCTGACGGCGCAATAATGGCATCTAGCTGATGCTCCGACATCGTCGCATCAATGCCTTCCCCGCGCGAGAGTTGGTGATTTTTTTGAAGTGCCTCAACGTAATCATCGTCAGTTAGCGCCCCTTTTTCTTGGGCCATCTGCAACAATTCTTGACCAAAGTAAGGCATCGTCTTATCTGGATGGGCGTTGTTAAACGCAATCAGCTGCTCTAAGGAGCTGATGGGTGCATCATCCCCCAGTGCTGCAAGATATTGGTTGAGGTCAGCTTTGAACTCATACAGCAGGACGGTGAACTCTGACTCCCGAACTTGGTCCTTTGTTTTAATTTCAACTGGATCAACTACCTCAGCGCCGAGTGCTCTCATTGCTGCGATGCTTTGCTCCATAATGGCGTCAACATTGGGGTCACGCCCAAAGTAATCCCGCGCAACCCCAATGCGTGCCCCTTGAAGGCCGTTTTTGTCTAGATAGGACGTGTAATCAGCGTGGCCTTTGTTAACGGCCGTTTCTGCATCACGTTCATCGACTCCCGTTAAAGCACCGAGCAAAATAGCGGCATCAGCCACCGTTCTGGCCATGGGTCCCGCCGTGTCTTGGCTGTGGGCAATTGGAATAATGCCGGAGCGACTAACGAGACCAAGCGTCGGCTTGATCCCCACAACCCCGTTCGTTTGGGCTGGACAAAGAATCGAACCATCCGTTTCTGTACCAATGGCAACAGCACACAAATTGGCCGCCACAGCTACACCTGAGCCAGAGCTTGAGCCACAGGGATTCCGATCGAGGGCATAAGGATTTCGCGTTTGCCCACCTCGGCTGCTCCAGCCGCTCGATGAGCGAGTCGAGCGAAAGTTGGCCCATTCGCTGAGGTTGGTTTTGCCTAAAATGATGGCCCCAGCTTTGCGAAGCTGCTGCACAATAAAGGCGTCCTGATTGGGGCGTGAGCCTGCAAGTGCAAGTGACCCAGCGGTGGTGGTCATGGCATCGGCTGTGTCGATATTGTCTTTGACGAGTACAGGAATGCCGTGCATTGGGCCACGAGGGCCATTGGCTTCACGCTCCTCATCCAGCAATTGGGCAATAGCGAGTGCATCTGGATTTAGCTCGATGATGGCGTTGAGCATGGGGCCGCTTCTATCAATCGATTCGATTCGTTCAAGATAATGGGAAACCAATTGATGGGCTGTTAATGTTCCTTGTTCGAACTTTTGTTGTATTTCGAAGATGGATAACTCGTTCATTATTTGTCCTTCGTTAGATATTTTCGACACAATTTGTTGTTGCATCTATTGTAACCCAAATGATATCTTGATTTTTTAGCAGGTTGGTCGGTATCATAGATATTAGTAAATCGAAATTCCAATCGTGATGGAGCGTTACAATGGAGAGACCTGATCTTAGTAATATTCCCGCTGAGGTTCAAACTTATATTGAATTTCTAGAAGCAAGAGTTGCAGAAGCCTCAAAACCTGCTCCCTATCGCAGCGGAGCGTCAGCTCCGGTGGAGCCAAGCGAACCACCTACAACCCTAAATGTGATTACGTTGAGCCAGTCTGGCGTTGCTAAGCGGACGCCGCGCCATTTATACGGCCGTCAACGGCGCAGCGGCATGGGGGTTTTTGACATCGATGTCGTGGAGCCAGATGTACCGGCGATTGTGGCTGTGGCTGATGAGGCAGATGATGTTTTATTGTGGACCAATTTGGGCCGCGTTTATCGTTTGGCAGTGAACAAGATTGAAGAAACGGCCGTTCGGGCCAAGGGCAGCTCTATCATGGGCAAGTTTAAATTTTTGCCTAACGAAAAAGTGGTCTCCATTTTGCCTGCAGACGGGGGCGTTTATGTGGTGCTGGTGAGCGAACGCGGCTGGGTTCAGCGGGTTCGCAGCAGCCACTTGGGTAAATCGCTGATTCCCGGTATGCGTTTTCACGATCCAAAACAGAGCGGCTTTGTCACCTCAGCCTGCTGGACGCGCGGTGAACAAAATGTGTTTATTGGCACCAAGCAAGGTAAGGGGATTCGCTTCCGCGAGACGCAGATTCCACCCAAGCACGGCACGCTGGGCTTGCGCGTTGATGAAGGGGATGTGACGGTAGGGGTAACGGCCGTTGATGAAGAGAGTGGTGTCTTTTTACTGTCACACGACGGTAAAGGGACGATTCGCCAAATGACCGGCTTTCGCATGAACAAAGCTCCGGGAGCTGGGGCAAAGGTCGCCATGAAAACGGACAATATGGTGGCGGCAACGGCCGTATCTGCCCATGATGATATTTTTATTGTGTCCCAATCTGGCAAAATGATTCGCTTTCAAGCCAATGAAATCCCTCCTAAGGACGGTGTTGTCCAAGGTGTTCACTGCATGAGCCTGCGCAACGACGAAGCTACCACAGCCGCCGGGACGCCAATCAGCTAATATCGGGATTGTTTCGAGTAAATAGAAAAGGGACGATGGAAGGACGAGGGATGAGGGAGTAAAAAAAAGCAGAGAGCGACCAGCATTTTGCCACCTGCTACTTTGCAACCTTGCCCCTCTGCCACAAAACACCAAGGAGAAAACAGAATGACAACCATGCTAGACAACGCTAAAAAATTACAGGATGAATTGACCAGACTGCGGCGAGATATCCATGCCAATCCTGAACTAGGCTTCCAAGAGTTTCGCACGGCGGCACTTGTGGCTGATACGCTGACTGAACTTGGCGTTGACGTCAAAACGGGGGTCGGTCGAACGGGCGTTGTGGGTCAAATTGGAACAGGGGAAGGCCCGACGATTGCTATTCGGGCAGATATGGATGCTTTACCTATTCTGCAAAATAATGATGCAGACTATAAATCTCAAAACGAAGGCGTCATGCACGCCTGTGGACATGATGCTCACACGGCGATTTTACTTGGTACAGCTAATTTGCTCCGTCAAAGCTTTGCTGAAGGCAACTGGAATGGCAACGTGCGCTTTCTTTTTCAGCCGAGCGAGGAGGCTTTTGATGAAAACGGCATCAGCGGTGCAACAGCCATGATAAGTGATGGAGCAATGGACGATGTTGATGCTGTAATTGCTTTACACGTGCAGTCTCATCGCCCCGCTGGCCACGTCAAGTTTCACGACGAGTATAGTCTTGCCAACGTTGACTCATTTGAAGCGACCATTTATGGGGACGGCGGGCATGGGGCCTATCCACATACTGGCGTTGATCCCTTGTTTATTTTGAGCAATGTGATGAGTACGCTTTATGCTATTCCTTCGCGGCGTATTAACCCTTTACGGCCGTGTGTCATTAGCCTTGGAGAGGTCACCGCCGGCTCTGCTCCCAATGTGATTCCCAAAAAGGTATACCTTCAGGGCACCATACGCAGTTATCATCAGGACGTTCGTGAAGAGCTTTGGCAAGAGATTGAGAACGCTTTTAAGCTAAGTGAGCAGATGGGAGGGCGTTATGACCTCAACATTATCAAAGGGTATCCGTCACTTTACAACGAGCCGACTGTTAATGATTGGATGCGAGATGTGGCAAGTTCAATGCTTGATGAGGCCGACATCCTAAAAAATGAAGAGTTTGGTATGGGCGCTGAGGATTTTGCCTATATGACCCAAAAAGCCAAAGGGGCCATGTTTATGTTGGGTGCCGCCATTGATGATGGCATTGTGCGAAATCATCATACGGAGATTTTCGATATTGATGAATCAGTGATGCCGATTGGGGCCGCCATTCTGGCCGAAACGGCGAGGCGGTTTGTAACGGGTAAGATGGGTAATTAGGTGGTTGAGTAATTGAGTGATTTTCAAACGTGCGCTCCAATCTCTAATCCCTAATCTCTTTTTAAGGATACCTGAGTACCATAGCTAGATTAAACGAACGCCTGCATACTTTTAAGTTGTTTGATATTATAGGGTTCAGTAAATATGCCACTGGAGGTTCATATGAGTGGAGGCCCAATTCACGAAGGTTTATTTTATCCCAATCGCTGGGTGCGTATCATTTTAGAAACAACGGAAGATATCGTTGGCGAGAAAGGGATGAATGCACTTTTAAATTTAGCTGGCTTAAGCAACTATGTTGGGAACTACCCGCCCGATGATATGAAAAAAGAGGTTTCGTTTGCGGATGTCGGTAAGCTTCAGGATGCGTATTGGCAAATGTATGGTGATCGCGGTGCGCGGGCGTTTGCTATTCGTTCAGGAGCAAAAACCTTTAATGATGGTCTTGAGCGATTCGGTAAAGTAGCTGCGGCAGCTCGGGCTGCTCTAAAAATAGCTTCAGTTGATACAAGAATAAGCAAAGGTCTAGCCTTCTTTGCCCAGTTTTTTAACACTGTCAGTGATCAAAAAGTACAGGTGACAGAAGATGATCAAAACTGGTATTGGCACATTGTCGATTGCCCTATGTGCGCCGGTCGCACTTCAGATAAACCGGTGTGCCATTTAGCGGTTGGTGTCCTACAGGCGGCCATGGCTAACTTTGTAGATAAAGAAACACGATATGTCATTACTCAAACTCAATGTCAGTCAATGGGTCATGATGAATGTCTCTTCCAAATAGAGAAGCAATAGTTTCCACATTTTTAGCTAGATATTTTCTTCAAAGAGCTTGCAAAGTTGTAAGCTCTTTTTGTTTGTGTCAGAATGTAATCGGATTTCGGTCCAAAATTCCTCGCCTTAATTCAAAGTAACAGCGGAGCATATATAGACAAGGTTATCGTTTTTTGCCACAGGAGGTTATCGAGATGGCTTATTCATTTAACGCATCAAGGGGGTTGACGCGCGTTTTTCGTATTGGACTGTACGGTTTTTTATTCTCATTAATTGTGCTGCTAGGACTGACCGTCACAAGTTCTTCTGCTTTAACGACTGAAAATTCTCAAGAGACACGCATCTTGCAAACGCGAAACGTGTTCCCCGTTCCCGTCGTTCGATCAGCATCTAAATTGGTGCACCAAGTGATTCCTACGTTTTCGATTGTTGCAGTTGATGCGGGGAAAACGGTCACAATCAGAACGCAGAACTATCCCGCCAATCAGGATTTCACCGTCATGATGGGGCCAATGCATTCTCAGGGGATCAACGGCACCGTTGTGGGGACGTTTAATTCAGGTGAAGGGGGATCGTTTGAAAAGAATTTTGATATTCCTGAGGCTTTAAAAGATGCGCCCCAAGTCTCCATTCGGGCGCAGACGGCACATGTGTATCCTTACTATAGTTTTAACTGGTTCCACAACGTTGCCGCACCAGAACCTGACCCGGAACCAGAACCTGATCCAGATAATTCTGGCTCAACGGGCAACGGTGACTCAGACAGCTCACCCCTACCTGTTTATACAGGTGTACCCACTTTTAAAGTCTGCCGCGTAACTCAAAATAGCTCGATCACAATAACGACTTCTAACTTGCCGCCGAATCAGACGTTTACTGTTCGAATGAATGCCTTTGGCACGGGAGGAATTGGGGGGACTGTGGCCAGCACGTTTGAGTCTGGCGACGGCGGCGCGTTTAATGTAGATGCGGATATTCCGGCCAGTTTGAATGGACACGGCCGTATTGCTGTACGAATCGAAACGGCTCATGCCAATCCGTTTTACGCTTACAATTGGTTCTACAACAATACCGCTTCAGTTTGCTAATTCTTCGGGACCCTAAGGGTTTTTAAAGCCCTTAGGGTCTCACGATAATTACCGCAGTTTCTAAGATTGCAAATAGAGCGCTTGTTTTTCTACCATTGACGCAGGGTAATACTTATAAAGTTCTGGAGTAAGCTTTTTAACCGCAGGATGCCAAGCCTCTCCATACTCCACGACGGATTTAACCCAGCTTAAGAAGTTGAGCCAGCCACCCATTAGTCCCTTCGCATCATCGTCACCGTTGAAACCGCTGTGCACAAGGGTAAGGTTCGTTTTGCCACCCGACTCTTTGAGCGTCCAAGTCGTGACGGTTTCGGGAAAGGTGTGCCACGCTTCCCACGTATAGGCGAGTTTCTCATTGGGGATTAGATCTACAATTTTGACGGAGCCACCTTCGCCCCAGCCAATGTCGTATTTGCCATCTATTTTGAGTTCAACATTGGCTTTGCGTGCAATCCACCGTTCGAGGGCTTCGTTGTTGGTGAGGGTGTGAAATACGGCCGTTGCGTGCCCATCAATCTCAACCCCAACTTCAAAATCCCCGAGTTTGAGCGCATTGTAATCGAGCCGAACGGGCGCTTTGCCATCTAGATGCCGCTTTAAGTTTTCTAAATTGAGAAACCAGAAATCTTCAAATCCAACCGGCATGCTGGGTGGATGTTTAGGAATGTGGTGAATGAGGTGGAGTCGGCACCCTTTTTTATCTTCAAGCAGTTTATAGGTGACCGTCATGGTGACATCATCCATTGGCCATTGATAGGTGAGGCATTGATTGGCTTGGTTTTCAGTGATTGTATGATGGCCATTTTCTTTGTTGGGCGTGCCGGGAATATTTCGTCCCCAAAAGTTATAACGGCCGTTTTTCATATCAACATCGGCAAATTCAGCAAACCAGCGGCTCAGGTCAGCCGTCGTTGTGAGCGCTTTGTAAACGGCCGTTGCAGAATGATTGG
The DNA here is from genome assembly GCA_039029915.1 of Chloroflexota bacterium. Taxonomy (GTDB): domain Bacteria; phylum Chloroflexota; class Anaerolineae; order Promineifilales; family Promineifilaceae; genus QQUD01. The sequence continues at coordinate 711 of JBCCFD010000055.1, read as the reverse complement.
GTAAGACAAGTTGAATTTCAAGCGGATCAGACATCGTTCATTTCTCCTTGAGATGGATAACAGGTAAGGGCCAGTTTAAAAGTTTCAGGTTGGTCAGAATCAGGCGAGTCAGGCAAGCCGTATTTCGTGGCCAGCTGTTGAAAGACCAGCTGTACTTCCTCTAAAAAGGCCTGTCTTCGCGCACCTTGGGGTAGATGAATTTGGGCTGAAAGCCCAAGTGATGGCACTTGCTGCCCAGCTTCGGACTGCTGCCCCAGCCTGCCCACATCGCTAAGCATCTCTTCAGCTAGCGACATCAGGTAGTGCAGGCTGGATTGGTCTTTGGCCTGCCGGGGAGAGCCAATTTGGCCGACGAGCTGGGGAGCTAGCCAATAAGAACGGGCTTTGGCTTGATAGGTAGCTTCAATCGTGCCCCGAATTCGCTTTTCCTGAACCTTCTGGATTAAGCCTTCTTTTTCCAAAATTTTGACGTGATAGTTGATTTGCTGTGGCGATTGCTCAAATTGAGCGGCAAGTTCTTTACACGTGCGTGGTTCAACCATCGCCTTGAGCAAGTTAATCCGATGGGGGGTGAGGAGTTTCTTGGCCTGTTCGGCCGTTTCAATAAAAAAGGTGTCTTGCATATTGTTCACCATTATAAAAATATATTTTTATAATAAAAGAAATTTTTATAATGTCAAGCTCAGCGCAAAAAAAAACTCTGAGATTTTC
>JBCCFD010000054.1:0-25954 GCA_039029915.1 Chloroflexota bacterium | reverse complement strand
TGTCAGTTACCAGCCAGATGCCGATTTCCAAGTGGTCTGACGGGAAATACAGGCCGTTCCAGTGGCCCTCATTTGCATTTTGAAATTCGTCTTAACGATTTTCGGGATGATCCCCTCTTTTATTTGGGCGGGGCGGTTCAAAGCTGCTAGCAATTCCAATACCACATTTTTATGAATTTACGTCAGCAGATTGAAAACAATCAAAAGGTATTGCTGTTTGCCATCATTGGCTTGCTGCTATTATTTAGTCTTTGGGGACAACGGCCGTTTACCGCAAATGGCAGTACAGTTGAGTTAGTCAACCAAGATGAACCATCGGTGAACAATCAAAATGCGAACGAGCCGACAGCACAAGAAAACCAAATCCTAGAAGATATTCCTGTTTTAAATGATACTGGATTATCCCCTGATCTTAATCCGCTTACCTTTGAAAATAGCACCCCGTTACATCAGTTTGTGACCTATACGGTTGTGCGCGGCGATACGCCAAATATCATTGCTGACCGGTTTAATATTTCACCTGAAACAATATTAGGCGGTAACCCGCAGCTCAGCGAAGAGTCGAGCTTGCTCCAGATCGGCACGGACCTGATTATCTTACCAATTGATGGCGTGCTTCATACGGTTCAGCCAGGTGAATCTATTGAGGATTTACAGCTGCGGTATGGTATTCCGATTGAAGAGATTGTGGCTTATGAAGATAATAACTTATCTTTCCCGTACCGATTAGAGCCAGAAACTCAGATTGTGGTTCCCGGGGCCGTTAGGGAACTGTTTGTTTGGACACCGCCGGATTTATCATCAGTTGGCGGCACTTCAAGCGAAGGTAGCGGCGTTACGCCGATTATTGTTGGTACTGGAACCTATGTTTTTCCGGTTAATTCGCGAAATTACACCCAATTCTTTTGGTTTGGGCATCCCGGTCTTGATATTGCTTTGGTTGAGGGCTCAGCTGTTTTTGCTTCAGATACAGGAACAGTGACTTTTGCGGGTTGGAATAATTTTGGCTATGGTAATTTGATTGTTGTTAACCACGGCAATGGGTTTGAAACTTTTTATGCGCATCTAAGCGGAATTAATGTCGTGCCTGGGCAAATTGTCAATCAAGGGAATGTGATTGGTGCGTCAGGAAATACTGGGAATTCATCGGGTCCACACATTCATTTTGAGATTCGCTTTAATAATAATCGTGATAATCCTTGTTGGTATATTGGTTGTTAAATCATGCAAAATTCACCTATTGATTCTTCTGAAAAAAGACAGGCTGGCTTATTATTTTGGATGCTGATCTTTGCTCTAAATTTTTTGCTGTTTTTGCCAATCTTTTTGTTTTACAATTTTCGGTCTGACTTTTTTCCGACCGAGGAGTTAAAAGGGTGGTCGCTGGAGACCATAACGGCCGTTTTTTTTGAAAAACGTTTTAATTTAGACATCTTTCGGTTTCAACTAGAATGGCTCCTACTGATTCTAGCCTGGGTTTGGTTAAAACCGCTTCGCAAGAAATGGGTTCTTGTCTTCATATTTGTGCTTTATATTGCCCAGCTAATTTATATGATTTATGAAGGGTTTATTCGTTCATTTTACTTGCTTGAACCAGCCTTTTTTAACGATTACTTCCTTTTTGCTGACTTAACTCAATTTGTAGTAAAAAATTTGGATCTAACACTTTTAGTATACGGCCTTTCTCCATTGCTTTTGGTGATTATCATCACTGCTTTATACCGGTTTTTTGTCTGGCTTCTTTATAGACAAACAGTGAATGAACTCACTGTGCGATCTAAAATTTTGTTTACTTTGTTCTGCGGATTCCTGCTTTTTTCAATCAGCACGAATGAGGTAAACGCGTATCAACCAGAAGCAGCGATTAGTAGTTTTACAGCTAAGATTGGATACAACTTTATTCTCTCAAAAGATGCTCAAGCAAATGCAAATCGTTTTGATAAAGCCGAAATTGCATCTGTATATAATTATGCTGATTTTGATTTGGAAGAGCGGCCTGACATCTATCTAATATTTATCGAATCTTATGGAAGTGTACTTTATCAGCGGTCTGACTTTTTGGCGGAAATGATCACAACTTTACGTGATTTAGATGCGCAGCTTGCTGAAAGCGGCTGGTCTGTGGCGTCGAATATGAGCGATGCTCCTACCTGGGGTGGTGGCTCGTGGATTTCGTATACCAGTGCACTTTCTGGCGTTCGCTTGGAAACCCATGCCGAATATTTAACGCTACTTAATCAATATTACAATGAGCCATACCCACACCTAATAAACTATTTAAGAGATCAAGGCTATCGAAGTTATCGACTATCATCCATTTCTCGCGAACTGGATGATGTTCAGCTCGATAGATACAAAGATTTTTATGGTTTCGATGAATGGCTGCGGTTTGGCGATTTGAACTATACCGGTCCACTTTATGGCTGGGGACCGTCGCCACCCGATCAATATGCCCTGCACTTTGCGCACGAATATATGAATAATGCCTCTGATGATCCGAATCTATTTTTTTACATCTCCCAAAACTCTCACTATCCGTGGTATCCGTTGCCAACGGTCGAAGAAGATTGGCGGAGTTTTAACGATATGCCGCCAGTTGATGGTTCAGCCTCACAGAGCTTTTCGCAGGAAGAGTTACGTCAAAATTATATGCGTTCAATTCAATATGAACTGGAAACATTGACTAACTTCATTCTCACTGTGGGAGATGATAACGATATTTTCGTGCTTGTTGGGGATCATCAGCCGGCGCGCGTTGCCCGCCGAGATGATGGCTTTGACACGCCGATTCATGTCATCAGCAGAAATAGTGCATTTGTTGAATTGTTTTTGGAAAATGATTTTTTGCCACAGCTTTCGACACGCGGTTTAGGGCCAAATATGCACCATGAAGGATTTTATTCACTTTTTATGCAGCAGTTGATACACTCATTTGGTGAGAGTCAACTGACAAGTGATGCGCTTCCAGTTTATTCGCCTTCGGGCTTAATTTTTGAAAAACAGGAGTAACATATTATGAAACGAGTATTGTTCTTAACTGTGATTGTTTTCTTTTTAGCGGCATGTGGAGGTGAAACGGCCGTTTCCACTGAAGCAACGGCCGTTCCGGCTGCAGATGTTGTTGAAGAGCCAGCCGGTGATGAGGCGAGTTCTTCCGGTGAAGCAGTGACGTATGCAATTGGCGCAGAGGCTAATGAGCCGCGCACTTACAGCATTGTTGCTGACGAATCGACTGCTTCTTACCTTGTTGATGAGGAGTTCTTTGCGGATGCTTTAACCAAATTTAATATTCAACCGGGAGATGCTGACGTCATTGGTAGCACAAATGACATCAGCGGTGAACTACAGCTTAACTTTGGCAACGCTGATTTGCTCGAGAGCGGTAGCTTCGTGGTTAACCTCGTATCATTAACAACCGACCAAAACCGACGGGACAGTTTTATACGCGATAATCATCTAGAATCAAACCTGTTCCCAGATGCCATATTTGAAGCAAAATCTGTTTCTAGCATGCCAGATGCTTATACGGAAGGTGAAGAAATTTCGTTTGATTTACTGGGTGACATTACCATCCGAGAAATATCTCAAGAGGTGACGTTTGAGGTCACGGCCGTTTTACAAGATGGTCGTTTAACCGGCGTGGCGCGCCTGCCGATAGCCATGTCGACCTTTGGTATTGAGCCGCCAAATTTCGCTAACACGCTAACGGTGGCTGACGATTTTGTGATTCAGGTGGAATTTACGGCCGTTGAGAGCTAAATGCCCCCAAGTTTCTAAATTGAAACTTGGTTTTGGATTGGACCAATCTTAACGATTGGTCCAATCTATGCGACAAAATAATTAGTGAGCCCCTCTTTGCCACATAATATCAATTAACTTACTTCGCATAACCGCTGGGGTTAGCTTGGTGCCATTTCCAAGCGGTTTCAATAATTTGTTCCAACTCAGGATAAATAGGTGCCCAGCCTAAATCGTGATTAATCGTTTCGCTGCTGGCAATTAAAATATCTGGGTCGCCTGGGCGGCGGTCACCGACCTCTGCAGGGATGGGGTGTCCCGTTACTTTTCGGGCTGTTTCAATGACTTGACGAATGGTATAACCACGGCCGTTTCCTAAATTATATTTTCGACTCGGGCCATTTTCGAGGGCGCGCATAGCGAGAATATGGGCTTCAGCCAAATCTACCACGTGAATATAGTCACGGACACAGGTGCCATCTGGTGTGTCATAATCATCGCCAAAGATAACAATTTTCTCTCGCTGACCTAAAGCGACTTCCAAAACTAAGGGAATTAGATGCGTTTCAGGAGCGTGATCTTCTCCCCGTTCTTCCGTTGCGCCACAAGCATTGAAGTATCGTAAGCAGGCGTAGCGCATATCATAGATCGTATCCATCCAGTGTAGGTATCGTTCGATAATATATTTAGATTCACCGTATGGGCTGCCAGGTACAATTCGCTCATCCTCGGCAATTGGCATTTGCTCAGGGTCATCAAATAAATTGGCTGTAGATGAAAGGATAAATCGTTTGACCCCATGCTTGGCGGCACTCTCTAGCAGATTGGCCCCGTTGACAGCATTGTCTTTGAGGTACATAAAAGGGAATTCAACTGATTCACCAACCAATGTATAAGATGCGAAATGCATAATGCCATCAGGTTTATGTTCTGCAATGGCTGTTTCGATTTCTTCTTTATTGGCTAAATCACCCTTGATAAACGTCGCCTCGGGATGAACTGCATCTTGGTGACCTTGATAGAGGTTGTCAAAGACAACAACTTCTTCTCCGGCTTTGATCAAACGCTCGACGGTCACACTGCCAATATAACCGGCACCGCCAGTAACTAATACTTTCATAGATGATTCCTTTTTTAAGTTTGGAGATTAAGGGGGATGGTGATGGCTTATTGCCAGTGTCCCACACGTTCTTTGTACACAATTAACTTTAAAATACCGCTTTCTTTTTTCTAAGCACCCCAAGTTTTTGAAAACTTGGGGTGCTTGATTAAGTGTTCCGAAGTTTAAAGCCAGCGCTTTATTCAAAATAGGAACTTCGTTTCACTTACCTCATTTAATTTGTGATGCACCGGGGCTTGGATGACAAACGTAAACGTTTGGTTTGATGTTGGTTTGGGTTTTATATTGTTTGGCAACGGCCGTTACAAAATCATCAACATGTTCTGCATGAACCAGAGCCACGGCACACCCACCAAAGCCACCACCGGTCATTCTAGCACCATAACATCCTTCTTGAGATTGGGCAATCTCTACCATTGCATCCAGTTCTTTCGTTGAGATTTCAAAATCATCCCGCATGCTGATGTGACTTTCGTTCATAAGTTGACCAAGTAGCTCAACGTCTGCATTTTTCATTGATTTAGCAGCGTTAAGGGTGCGCAAATTCTCTGTAACCACGTGCTTAGCTCGACGATAGGTCACTTCCTCAAGGCCATCACCTGACTCTAAAAATTCGGAAATAGAAACATCTCTTAACGCTTTGACTTCAAAATATTTCGCGGCTTTCTCACACTGTTCTCTTCGCTCATTATAGCCAGAATCGACGTGTGTGTGTCGCGTGGCGCTATCTAAAATGACAACGACCGTTTTTGAGCCATCCACTGTGTGTGGCAACGGGACGAGCTCACTTTGGAGCGAGCGGCAGTCGATTAAGAGGGCGTTTCCTTCTTGGCCAGAAGCAGAAATCATTTGATCCATGATACCGCTATTGACGCCGACCCACTTGTTTTCCGTAATTTGCCCTAATTTCGCCATTTCAGAGGGGACCCATTCAAATTCAGACACCGCATGGAAGGCGCGTGCAGTCGCCATTTCAAGGGCTGCTGAAGAAGAGAGCCCTGCCCCTCTCGGAACATTGCCGCTAAATACGCCTTCCCAGCCGCTCAGCTCGTAGCCTGCATTTTGCATGGCCCAGGCCATGCCTTTGAGATACTCAATCCAGCCGCAATTGTCATTCGTGATGTTGGTGAGGTCAAAAACGGCCGTCTCATCTAAATCTAGTGCCGTCACATGTACTTGCTTATCTGGCCGGAGACGCAGGGCAACCCACACCGCCCGATTAATTGCCATTGGTAAAACAAACCCATCATTGTAATCGGTATGTTCCCCAATTAAATTAACTCGACCCGGTGCTTGGACAATGATCGGTGGCTGTTCGCCAAATTTCTCTTCAAATTTTTCTTCTACGAATTTTTGCATACTCAATTCACCCAATTTTGTAATGTTGATCTGGCAAATCCCTCAATCGTTTTGCCGCTTGCTCGGCCGTTAAATCACGCTGTGACTCACCAAGCATTTCATACCCAACCATAAACTTCTTGACCGTGGCAGAGCGCAGAAGCGGTGGGTAAAAGTGGGCGTGAAGCTGCCAGTGTGATAAATCTTGCCCCTCAATAAACGGTGCGCCGTGCCAGCCCATTGAATAGGGAAAGGACGTTTCAAATAAGTTGTCATACTTAATGAGCAGTCGCTTCATGATATCTGCGAGGCTTGCCTGCTCGTCGGCTGACAAGTCTGGTATTCTAAGAACGTGTCGTTTTGGAAGCAGCATTAATTCAAATGGCCAGACTGCCCAAAATGGAACGACACACAGCCAGTGCTCATTTTCAACTAAAATTCGCTCTTTTTGCTCAAGCTCTTGATTAACGTAATCCATAAGCATAGGACGGCCGTTTTTCTCAAAATACGCTTTTTGATTAATCTCTTCGGCTGCAACTTCATTGGGTAGGATTGACACCCCCCAAATTTGGCAGTGGGGGTGTGGATTAGAGCAGCCCATCATCGCCCCTTTGTTTTCAAAGATTTGCACCCATTTGTACGTTTGGCTAAGGTCGTTTGTTTGCTCGATCCATGTGGTGATCACTTTTTGGATATCAGCGACTTCCATTTCTGGTAAGGTCAGATCATGTCGGGGAGAAAAACACATGACGCGACAAGTCCCTTCGATATGCCCAATCTGCATCAAGGGATTTTGATTGTTAGCCTCTGGGACATCCGGTAAAACGGCGGCAAAGTCATTTGTAAAGACGTAAGTGCTATCGTAGACAGGGTTCTTTGCACCACTGGAGCGTTCGTTTCCGGGGCATAAATAGCAGTTTGGATCATAGCTTGGACGATTATCCGGTGGTGTGTCTTCGACTTGGCCTTGCCACGGCCGTTTCATCCGATGTGGGGAAACCATGACCCACTTGCCAGCTAAGGGATTCCAGCGACGATGGGGATGTTCTAAAGGGTCAAATTGCATGTGCACTCCTTCATCTTTTGATGACCTTGTACAGTTTTCCGATTTGTTAACATAATAGCAAGCAGCACGCATTCGGAAAACTGTTGAGTATTGCTAACATCATAACTTAATGCGAATTGATGAAGCGCAATACTAGGCTTGATGATTCCAGTCATTTACCTGAATCTTAACCATTGCAATCAATATTCGCAACGGTTTCCGTGATCGGTAACGGGAGCCGTATGATAGGAGGTATAATGGAGGGATGCAAGAGAAAAAAATACGAACATTTATTGCGATTGATTTACCAGAGGAAGTAAAGCACTATCTGGAGGCTGTCTCAAAAGAACTTGACCAACAGATGCCGAAAAGAGCGGTAAGGTGGGTTAAACCAGAGCTGATGCATTTAACGCTGCGGTTTTTGGGCGATACGACCGTTTCCCAACTACCAAGCATTTCTAAAGCCCTTAGCGCCCATTTAACGGAAAAGTCATTCTCGTTGAAGCTGAGTCAGCTCGGGGCGTTCCCCAACAAAAACAAACCGCGCGTAATTTGGGTCGGGCTTGGCGGCGAGATGAAGAGGCTCCAGCAAACCCAAGCTCAAGTTGAAACTGCCCTGACCGACCTCGATTGGCCTCCTGATCGATTGCCGTTTAAGCCGCACTTAACCCTAGGCAGAGTTAAGCAAACTGAACTATTTAAAGGTAAGACGTGGGGTGGGCATGTTGAACCATTGGCTTTTGACGTAACGGCCGTTCACCTTATGCAGAGCGAGCTTACGTCGAAAGGTCCAAACTATTCAATTCTTGAGTCCGTCGGGTTGAGCTAATAAAAAAATATCCACAGGTTACGCCGATATCACTGATAAAAAAGCGATATCTGCGGAATCTGTGGATAGTACATTTTGATGAGTGTACGGCAGCCAGACTATGCTTCTGATGCAAACGCTCTATCGCAGCCCCACATAATTGATCCACCAATCACAAACATCACGATCAAGGCACCGGACCACATGGCAACACCGGCATAGCCCTGCGTATTGACGTCAATAAAGAAATAAGGGTAATTCCCGACAATGGGACCTCGGATAAGCCAATAAACGAGATAGGTGATTGGATAGGCGAGCCAAATCACAGAATGACGCCACTTTAGATGTCCCCATGGGATGACACGAATCCAGTAGATGACGCCTAAGATGGGTGATAAGGTGTGGGTTAGGATTTCAGGTATCCATTGATTGAGTCCTTCAATGGATGAGGGGTCTCCCAATAATAGCCAGTAAGTAAATCCGACAAAAAAGATGTACAAGCAAAGGGCTGATTGGACGATTGGAGAGCTAAACCATTGGTGTAAACGGCCGTTGCCAAACAAAAGGGACCCCGCCATCACAATGATTAAAACATTTGTGATATTCGTGAAAAAGCTAATCCAAGTGATTGTCGTTGAAAAGAATTCGCTAAATGATGCGACTGATACACGTTGAAAATACCAAAATAAGACGCCAATCAACGATGATAAAAACAATGACCAAAGCCAAAAACGCTGTTCCTGCTCTCTTTCCTTAAACATTTCTCCACTTCTCCTCACATTATTGAGGAGAGTGTACAAATTTTCTGAGCATAAAGCGAAAAAATGTTGAATCTGAGCTTTTACAAACCTGTTGGGTAAGGTGCCCCCTGGGCTTCAACATACAGCGAGTAAACAGATTGACTCGCGGTAATAAACAGGCGATTCCGCTTAACACCCCCAAAACAAAGATTTGACACAACCTCTGGCAGGTGGATTTTACCAATCAGCGTGCCGGTTGGATTAAAAATGTGAACGCCATTTTCGTCAGGGCCACCCCAACCAGCACTTGTCCAAATATTGCCGTCGACGTCGCAGCGAAATCCATCTGAAAGGGCCGGAGCCATGTCACAGAACACACGGCCGTTTTCTAAACGTTCTCCATCAATAACATCGTAAACGCGAATGTGATGCGGATGTCCTGGCTTGTGCGAAACGCCTGTATCTGAAATATAAAGCTTGCTGTAATCGGGTGAAAAGCAGAGTCCATTGGGTTTTTCTAGGTCGTTGGTAACGGCCGTTGCTGCACCCGTTTGAGGATTAAGGCGATAAACGTGGGTTGGGAGTTCAAATTCCGCTTTATGACCCTCGTAATTGACTAAAATGCCATAGCCAGGGTCAGTAAACCAAATGTGCCCATCAGGGTGTACAACCACATCGTTCGGTGCATTAAGGTTTTTCCCTTCAAAGCTGTCCATGAGAACCGTAATCGTGCCGTCATGCTCTGTACGGGTAACGCGACGACTATCGTGCTCACAGGAGATTAAACGGCCGTGCGTGTCGCGAGTATGTCCGTTGCTGTTGTTTGATGGGGCACGATAAACGGTCGTTTGATCTGTTATTTCAGACCAGCGCAGAATGCGGTTGTTGGGAATGTCGCTAAAGAGCAGGAAACGGCCGTCGCCAAACCAAACGGGTCCCTCTGTCCAGCGTGCCCCTGTGAATATGCGCTCAACTGCCGCGCTGCCGAGTACGTATTTGCCAAATTCAGGCTTGATGACTTCAATCGCTGGGTCAGGATAGGGAACCACCTCGTTCTCCCAATCACGGTCAAGTTTCCAACTCATTTTTGAATGCTCCTTCTGTTCTCTTGCCGAATTTACCCATCTTCATGACGCATTGCTGCCCAAATGAATAGAGAGGCTACTGCCAGCGGAACCCAGAAGTAAAACATTTCAGTTGGTGAAGCAACCCGCTGGGCATAATAGATGACATAGACGGCAATGAATAATAGCGAGACAATAGTCCGCTCAATGGTAGACCAGCTTTTAACGATTAGCCAAACGATAAGTTGGGTGATTGGAAAGAGCAAAACGACAAAATCGTAGCTCCAGCCAAAGGGCATGGTGATGATAGACGCCAAAACGCCCCAAATGGAAAATTGAACCAAATCCCAATTTCGCCCCTTGAAAAACCAGAGAATGATGGTTAAAGGGAGTAATCCGATGGCAATAAGCCGAATCCAAGACCAGCCCGTCAGGATAGAGATGTAGGTAACGGCCGTTGCAGTCTCCCAAGCTAGTAAATTGCCCTCAGATGTGCTTTGCAAATAGTCGGATAAGAATGTGGGCCGCAGAAGAAACGCAATCAAAGTTGATCCAATTAAAACACCGCCGAAGGTAAACAAAACGGGCCAGCGTCGTTCGCGAAGAACGGCGAGTAGCAAGATCGGCACAACCAAATAGACGAGATGGGGCTTTATAGTGGTTAACGTTAGGAACAACCCAGCCGGAATATCTTGCTGTCGCTTATAGAAAAATAAAAACCCTGTCAGCCCAGCCAGCACCATAATATTAACCTGACCAAAAAACAGGGCTACAATAGCGGATGGAAAAAGTACGGCCGCCACAAATGGGATCCACAGCCACTTTGGGCCGTTTAACGTTTTGGGAAAAAGAAGCTCCCAGCTAACAACAATGCTAAAGAATAGAGCCGCAATATTCGTCAGTAGCCAGAGATTGGCACCAATTTGGAAGCCAAACCACGTGTAGGGCAATAGCCAAACGAGGACCCAAGGCGGATTCCAGGTTTTGACAGGAAAATCCCATTGGAAGTCAGTTAAGGTTTGTTCCGTATACAGGAGAAGAGCGTCGTCGCTGAAGTTTTCACCCTGACCGAGCAGGTAGCTGGCACTCCAATAACCACGATAGTCTAAAATGCCGAGATTGAGCGGCATATTCACCACTGTGATGACAAGAATGACCAAGAGGCCAGCTAATCCAGCCCATTTGATAACATCTTTGGTTTCAAGTTGATGCAAAATAGCAGTTCTCCGAAAAAATTATTGAGAAAATAATTATGACAAGGGCACTTCTTTAAGACAGTGTGAGACTTTCTCTTTGCAATTGTTCTTACGATTGGTTTATTGATTACTCACCACAAAGTATCATTTAGATGGCCTAAAATCAATAGTATGAAGGTGGCTTAACGGCCGTAAATCTGGCTCCACCCAGCCGCGACGGGCCTCTACCGAGAACAACAACGCTCTTGAATAAAATTGGAACATAAACGGCCGTTCAACCAAAATCGTTTCTTGTAAGCGGTTTACCAAATCTAACAAGCTTAAATATGGGCCTGACTGCTCAATAAAGGCGGTTAAGGCGTGCAAAAAGAAGACCGTAATGGTGTCATGATAGCCACCTGTGTCTGTATTTTGGCCGCCTATCGCAACATTATAAGTTTTAATCCCCTGTCGCATGATTTTAATGCTACTGTCTAAATCGTTGTTGAATAAGGTGTGTAAACCTGTCAGAAGATGGGCCTGATGGGTCCACTCCCGTTTCCGAAGTGAATGGTCATGAAAGCCATTCACAATGCGCTCAATTTCTAGATTTGTGTGTAATGTGTCCATACGCATATTATCAGGTTTATCGGTAAACTAGTGAAGACAAGGTCTAAACTGATTCTGGTTTAAACCATTAGATTATAAGGTAAGCAGGGGGTTCTGCTTTGGATATGAAGTTTGATGAAACTGACCGGAAAATTTTAGCCTTGCTGTTGGAAAACGGCCGTATTTCTTTTGCAGATATTGGGCGTCAGGTAGGTCTATCGCTGCCCGCCGCTTCTGAACGGGTGCGTCGCCTTGAAGAAGCTGGCATTATCGAAGGATATCAAGCGAAGCTCAATCTCACCGCTTTAGGATACCCCACCTTGGTATACGTTTTGCTCAGCATCGTGCCAAATAGTTATCAGGCTGTCCTGAAGCAGATTGAAGCGATTCCTGAAATTCTCGAAGCGTGTCACGTGGCGGGGGATTGGTCCTTAATCTTAAAGGTGAGAATTGCGCAAATGGCTGATTTAGAGCCAATATTGTACAAATTAAACCGCAATGGACAATCTAAAAGCATCGTCGTACTTTCACAGCTTGTTGATAAGGACTTGAGTGGGCTGGTTAAGGTGGCAAGCGATAAAAAAATCAAGTAATGAATAATTATTGAATTGTTGACCAATAACTCTTTAAGTGAAACGAAATGCCTGCTTTGAATAAAACGGAGGCCATAAACTTCGTTTCCTCGCGGTTCCGAAGCTTTTTTCTAACGTGGTTTTCAAATGAGAAACTTTTGAACGCTTAATTGAGGGGTGTGTATACCCAAAACCACCGATGGATCAATCCATCGGCTAGCGAAAGAAACCTGCTCAAGCAGGTTAGGATCACCCATTTTCAGGCTGACCCGACATGATTTATCGTGTTTCACCGCCTAGCTGGGGAATTCATTCTTCTAGCTGGGGAATTCATTCCTCAGCAAATGGAAGGATGCACATCTCTCACTTAATTGAGCGAATGGATTGATTGTTTTGTTTTTTGGGTATCGTTTACTGCTGGTTTTGTTGTTTTAGAAGGCGCTTCACCCATAACAATTGAGGAGCGCACAAAGAGTAGCAGAGGAATTAACAAAGGTGCATAGAGTACGTCTAGGAAATTTCTTTCAAAAATACTGAAAATCGTAAAATAGATTTGATATCCAATTATTATTGCAAATATAGCTGTCGTAATAAACGATAATGCTCTTTTTTCATGGTTCCACGCCCATAGCGAGACCTGACCTGGATAGTTTTTTACGGATAGAAAGAGTACAAATAGCATGATGGGCGATAAACAAACCCATGCAGATGTCAGTCCCATTATTGGAATTAAAATTGTGTCAGCAACCCCAAAAGTGCCCCGATGTAGGTTGGTGACGAGGTAAACAACCTCAACAAGCGGTGTTGTTATCCAATAAAGTGCGGCATAGATGTAAATGACTGAGACGTCTTTAGGTGTGGTCATTCTCAAATTGTATTGAGTGACCCTTTTATTACATCCGACAGCGGCTGAACATGCGGCTGATGGAACATCCCTTCGTGCGAGCCATCAACTTCAACGGCCGTTAAATTCTCATTACCAACCAGCTTTTGCCAAGCCACAATGGGATCTGAGCGGCCAAAGAGAGGGCGGCTCTTCGCTTTGAGGAGCAGAACACGGCCGTTCCACGATTTGGGTTGATATGTATCAATGGCCACAAAGTTAGCTGTAATAAGCTGACGTCGATGCTCCGGCAGGTCATCCGCGTAGTCGATGATATCAGCCGCCTCGAGAAGGTCGAGCGGCATGTTGGCTTTACTGTGACCATTATTGTTTTGAGTCGCTTGAGGGTCAGGCTTTTGGGCAACACGCAGTTTGCGTTGCACCCGATCCATCATGGCGGCGGGCCCAAGGTCTGTAAAGCTTTTGAACCAGCGGGGGAAATTTTTGGCAAACCCAATGGCCGTTTCCATCCGCGTTTGCTGATTATCTTCATCAGAGAGTGTGTTTGGGGGCGTATGGTCAAAAATGATGAGCTGTGCCACTTCTTCACCTGATGCCGTGAGCTGCTGGGCCATCTCCATAGCGACAGTGCCACCAAAACTAGCACCACCAATGATATATGGGCCTTCCGGCTGGACTTGCTTCATCGTGGCAATGTAGTGGGTTGCCATGCTGGCGATATCTTTGAAGGGTTCTTTAACACCGTCTAGCCCCTGAGACTGAATGCCCCAAAACGGCCGTTCTGGTGCCATTAGCTGACCTAGTTCACGGAACCACATGATGTCGCCCGTAATGCCGTGAACGCAGAAAAACGGCGTTTTTTCCCCTGTGGATTGAATTTCAATTAGCGAAGACCATAAATCATCATCCTGTGGGGCTTCGATGAGCGAGGCGATGTGGGCAATCGTGCTGTTTTGAAACAGGGTTGCTAAGGGAAGATTTGCCCCAAGTTCGGCTTCGATTTCAGCAAAGAGCTGAACAGCCATAAGCGAATGTCCTCCTAAATCAAAGTAGTCGTCGTCAATGCCAATTGGTGAGACATTGAGCACTGATTCCCAAATGGCTGCGAGCCGTTTTTGTATATCTGTTGTGGGTGCAACAAACGGCCGTTTTCGTTCAATAATTTGCTTTTCTGGTTCGGGAAGCGCTTTGCGGTCGAGCTTGCCATTGGGGGTGATCGGTAAAGCGTCCATCATCATGAAGACTGATGGCACCATAGCGTCCGCCAAACGTTGGCGAAGCCATTGGCGTAGTTTGTTGATGTCAACTGTCTTTCCAAGCGTAGGAACGAGATAAGCAGCTAAATATTTCTGATTATCGGCGTTAAGCTTGGGCAATACGGCCGTTTGCTTTACATCAGGATGAGACTCAATCACATTCACAATTTCACCCGGTTCAATGCGCACACCCCGGATTTTAATTTGATGATCGACGCGGCCTAATATCTCTAACGAGCCATCTAAACGATACCGCCCTAAATCCCCTGTGTAGTACACAATATCATCCGCAAACTCTGTAAATGGATTTTGGCGGAAATGGTGCGTTTGCTTTTCAGGCGCATTGAGATAGCCAAAGCTGCGGAACGGTGTGCGAATGACAATTTCTCCAGGCTCCCCAACGCCGCAGAGCAAACCTGCCTGATTCAAAATAAGGCCGTCTGTTTCAGGCATTAATGTGCCAATCGGTTGAATGCCCTGCTGAGGTGGTTCAGGAACGGGGTAAAATGCTTTGGCAAGGGTCGTTTCCGTGGGGCCATAAATGTTAATAAACTGACCCGATTGGGGAAACTTTGAGCGCCACTGTTCAATAAAGGTGTCCATGAGCGGTTCACCGGCTGAAAAGATCAGCCGAAGTGATTGAAGCGTGATGCCTTCCGGTACGTGCGCTAGCCATGTTTGGGCCAGAGACGGTACTGAATGGAGCATGGTGATGTTTTCTTCTTGCATCCACGGCAAAATTGTGCTGGGTGTTAAATCCCCATCCCCAGGCGGGAGGCAAAGGGTGGCCCCACCAGTGAGCGGTGTGAAAATATCGCGGAGCACGACGTCAAAGGAGAGCCCGGTTAACTGAGCGCTGCGATCGTTTGAGTTAATGTTAAATGTGCTGCGCTGCCAAGCTAGAAAATGGGCTAGCCCTTTGTGACTGCCTAAGACGCCTTTGGGGGTGCCGGTTGTGCCAGAGGTAAAGAAGAGATAAGCGGGATCGCTGTAGTCGAGTGATGGCAATGTTTCGATTTGATTTGCGTTTGTGTCAACCTGAGCGGATTGAGGCTGAACGGCCGTAATCTTGCCCACTTCTTCAATCCATCCCTCATCATCACGTTTGTCACCGACTAAAATAACATGCTTCGCTTTCGCGATCTCCAGCATCATTTGCTGACGAGCGGCCGGTAAATTACGATCAAGTGAGAGCATCACACCGCCACTCATAAAGACGCCTACCATGCTGGCAATCAGGCCAAACGAACGATTCCCCACAATCGCAACAGCATCCCCTTTTTGAACGCCTTGCTCGATGAGGTCATGAGCAATGTTTCGGCTTTGGTCAAATAGCTGCTGATATGACCAATCCTGCCCATTTTGGCGGATTGCGGCATGGTCAGGTTGATCTGTGACGACCTGAGCCAATGCCTCATGCACTAGCGGGTAAGCTGTTAGGGGAATAGGTAATGTTGGATTTGGTAAATATGGCTCAATCTCTGTGGTGACCAGCGTGTAGCTGTAAATTGACTGGGCGCTGTTGGTGGCAATTTGGCTGAGCAGTTGAGCGTATTGGTTAAGGTAAGCTTGCATTTGGTCGGCTGAAAACCGCTCTTGCCTATAGAGCAAATGCATATTGATGCCGTCAGCTTGGGCGTCAATGTAAAGCGTAATAGCTAGTTTGGATTCTGGCTCTTTGAGGGCAATGGGGGTAACGGCCGTGTTTATCAAGCTTAAATCAGAGGTTGAGGCGTTGGCAAAGTTAACCATCACTTCAAACAGCGGGTGCCGATTGACATCCCGCTCTACATCAACTTGTTCAACCAGTTGATCAAACGGCAGCTCTTGATGGGCAAACCCATCCAAAACCGTTTGCTTAACGTTTTTGAGCAGGTCTAAGAAGGTCATCTCTTTCTCAAACTGGGTGTAAATAGGAAGCAAATTGAGAAAAAAGCCAATAATCCCCTCAAGTTCTGGTTGGTTTCGGCCAGCGAGCGGGGTGCCGCAAATGATTTCATTTTGGTTAGAGAGACGATGCATCAGCAGTTGCCAAGCCGCCATCATAACCATAAACAGAGTCGCATTTTCCTGTTGAGCCAGTTTTTCAAGCTGCCCAAGCAGTGATGCATCTAAATGGATAGGCGCAACTTTATCAATCTTAGAATTTATTTTTGGAAAAGCGGGTAATCTAAAGATCGGTGGGAGTGGTGTTAACTGAGTTTGCCAGTATGTTTTTTGAGCTTCAAAAGCGTCGCTTTCTAACCAAGATTGCTGATACTCGGCGTAATCTGCATATTGGATAGGCAGTTCAGCCAACCCCTCATGATTGCCAAGCAAGCAGTACTGATAAAGTTCGCTAATTTCACGGTGCAGGACACCCATTGACCAGCCGTCTGAAATGATGTGATGAATGGTTAAAACAAGAACGGCCGTTTCTGCTGATTGGCGAACAAGCAGGGTGCGCAAAAGAGGGCCGTTTTCTAAATCAAACGGCAAGGCGATTTCCATTTCAACCGTTTTTTCAAGGCAATCTGCTGTTGCATCAACGATTTTTAGCTGAGTGAGGGGACGAGGATGAATCACCTGCATCGGTTGCCCAGCTTCTAGTTCGAAGGTGGTGCGTAATGTTTCATGCCGCTTACAAAGCTCATCGACGGCGTGCTGGAGCGCATTTAGGTTTAGTTGCCCCTGAATCTTATGCGAAGAGGCAATGTGATAGGCAGCTGAGTTTTGCTCAAGCTGATTTAAAAACCACAGCCGCTTCTGCCCAGACGATGTGGGCATGATGAACTGTTCTTCAGTACCAAGCTCTTCGTGGCTGCTATCTTCCATAAAATGTTCCATACTTCCTCTTTTCACCGAAATCTGTTTTAGTTTCCTACTGATTGGTGATTTCTCTTCGTAATATGATGTTCAAAATCGACAGGTCTGCCCAGAAGCTCAATTTAAAAGCTTGCTGCTATCGATTTCTGCGTACGCGTCGTGCCGCCCTTTTGATGGTGGGAATGCCGTTCGGGCTTTGAACGGTCGTTTTCTTCTCTTCGATGGTTTTCGCCATTTGGCGGATGGTGGGCGCTTCAAAAATGGTTTGAATAGGTAATCTAACTTCAAACAAACTGTGCGTACGGGCGATGAGCTTCGTTGCTAAAAGGGAGTGACCACCTAAATTGAAAAAGTTATCTTCAACGCCAACCTTTTCAAGCTCGAGGACTGTTTCCCAAAGCGTCGCTAGCTTTGTTTCTGTTTCAGTTTGTGGGGCCGCAAACGGCCGTTTCTCTTGCCCCAATTCTTTAGGATTCGGCAAGCTTTGGCGATCAACCTTCCCATTGGGCGTACGCGGCATTTCGGCGAGCTGCATAAGATAGGTTGGCACCATATAGTCTGGCATTGTCTGGGTGAGTGCGTTCCGAACGACCGTTTCTAAATCAGGTTGGGAAGCTGTTAAGTAACAAGCCAGCTGCTTGCTGCCTTCCCCAATCGCATAAACAACCACTTCTTGAACATGGGGTTGGGCTTTAACGGCCGTTTCAATTTCACCCAGCTCGACGCGGAACCCCCGAATCTTAATTTGATGATCTAAGCGCCCCAGAAATTCAATCTGCCCATCAGGAAGCCAGCGAACAAGATCGCCAGTCCGGTAGTAGCGCGCACTGGTCTTGTTTTCTGAATCGTTAGCTTGCTCTGAATTTAGTTGAAGTGAGATAAAGCGAGCGCTGGTTAAGTCGGGTCGGTTTAAATACCCTCTGGTAATACCTTCACCCCCAATAACCAGTTCGCCCGGGACACCAATAGGGACCGGCTGCTGGTGTGGATCAAGAATGAAGTTTTGCATATTGGGAATAGGGATTCCGATCGGGACATTGGTGCTTTCAACCGCTTCTGGAATTAGACAGGCGGTGCTCCAAACGGTGCCTTCGGTTGGCCCATATTCATTGTATAGCTGTGTGTTCGGTAAATTGCCATAATGGATGCTAACGAGTGATTTTGGACAAGCCTCGCCGGCCACAATGACGGTTTTTAAGGTGCCGAGCTGAGAAACGGCCGTTTCCTCTAGCAGCAGGGTGTAAAGAGTAGGCAAGGCCAGTAGGTGAGTAATACCAAGCTGGTTAATTAGCTCTGCAATGCGCTTGATATCTTTTTCATCTCCCTGATTGGGTAAGCAAAGCGTGCCCCCTTGGCACAAGGACCAAAAAATACCCACCATCGAGCTATCAAACGAAAACGATGACAACAGTAAGAACTTTTCAACGGAGTCTGTGTAAAACGAAAAACGAGCCGTTGTAGAGTGAACAATATTTTGATGAGTGACTAAAACCCCTTTTGGCTTGCCCGTTGACCCAGAGGTATAGATGACGTAGGCGAGTTGATCAGGTTGTATCGACGAATTTGGGTTTGTGAGCGGATATTGAGAATAACGTTCATCCCAATTTTCATTCGATAATTGCTGCTTATCAACGGTCAAGCTGACGCTTGCATCTTCCTGCATAAACGTCAACCTGTCTTCCGGATATCCGGGATCAAGGGGGAGGTAAGCCCCACCCGCCTTTAAAATCCCCAGAATGCCAATGGCCATCTCAAGAGAGCGATTAATTTTTAAGCCAACAATATCGTTAGGTTGCACCCCCTGCTCGATGAGGTAATGCGCGAGCTGATTGGCTTTTTCGTTGAGCTGCTGGTAGGTGAGCTGGCTAGATTCTGATTGAACGGCCGTTTTTAGCGGTGTTTGCTCCGCGACTTGTTCAATAAGCTGATGCACGAGCGTTTCTTTGGGATAAGAAACGGCCGTGTTGTTCCAGTCGTTTACGACCAATTGATGCTCAGCTTTCGGTAAAATGTTTAAGCGATAGATTGGTTCAGCGGGATTTTCGGCGATGCTGTGGAGCAGAGTGTGCCAATGCTGAAGTAGCCTTTGAATAGTGCTTTGGTCAAATAGATCGCTGTTATATTCAAATGCCGCCCCAAGCCCATCCTCTCGCTCCATCATGAAGAGCGTCATATCAAACTTGGCAACACCGCCGTCGATTGGAACGCTTTTGATAGCGTGATTGTGTAAAGAACGGCCGTTTTCACCAGCACTTTGATATACAAACATCGTTTGAAAAATAGGGTTGTGGCTTTGGTCCCGATTGGGCTGGAGCTTTTCAACGAGCTTTTCAAAAGGGTATTCTTGATTCGCATACACATCGAGAGCCATTTGTTTGACTTGTTCCAAATATGTTGTGAATGAGGCTTCAGGATCGAGCTGTGTGCGAACCACAACGCTGTTTAAAAACAGACCAATCAACTGCTTAGTCTCTGGACGGGCTCGATTGGCAATTGGCGTCCCCACCAATAGGTCAGTTTGCTGCGTATAGCGATAGAGAAGGGCTTTGTATGCAGCCATTAAAACCATGAACAGGGACGCCCCGTGAGCTTGGGCTAGCTTGTTAAGCTTTTCTTTTAGCGTTTGGGATAGCGTTAACTGCTCAAAGCCTCCAACAAACGTTTGCTGGACTGGACGGGGCCGATCGGTGGGAAGCTGAAGTAAGGGAAGCTCGCCTGATAAGGTTTTTTGCCAATAGTTAAACTGTTTATCTAACTTAGACTGAGCGAACTGCTCTTTTTGCCAGTAGGCAAAGTCGGGATATTGGATTGGTAGAGCGTCAATAGCAGGCTGTTGCTCTTGGCAAAGGGTAGTGTAGGCGGTGTTTAAGGATTTCCAAAATAGGTTGATAGACCATTCATCAGCCACAATGTGGTGAATGGTGAGCAGCACCCAATGATGAGACGGGCTTAGCTTGAGGAGTGAAAAGCGCAGAAGGGGATCATTTTGAAGGTTAAACGGCCGTTTTGCCTCATCCGTTGCGAGGGCGGTTGCTCGATCTTCTTGAGCTAAGGTATCAAGGTTGCTTAAGTCCGTAATTGGGATGTGGGCTGGTTCTGAGTCACGAATGGTTTGGATAATTTGACCATCTTCCTCGCGGAAGTTGGCTCGCAAGCTTTCGTGATGTTGCAGTATGAACGTTAGCGCTTTTTCAAGAGCGGCCACATTTAGCGGTCCAGTTAATTCTAGAGCCTCATGTATGTTATAAATGCCGCTTTCTGGGTGAAGCTGGTTCATAAACCAGAACCGTTCCTGAGAAAAGGAGAGTGGGGCATCAGTAAACGGCCGTTTGATAATTTTTTCTTCCGCTGCTTTTTTACCTTTGAGCCCCTTCAGGCGTTGTGCTAAGAGTGCTCGTTTTGCGGCGGACAAGTTCCCCTTTGAACCTTGTATTTGATCCATGACGATTACCCCATCGATAGAAGAAGCGCTTCAGCCTCTTCATCACTCATCGATTCGATTTGATCGATCAGTACCTGTTCAATCGCTTCACTGATTTTTTCTACAGTTGGCTGTTCAAAGAACGTTCGAATTGGCAGCTCAATACCAAACTGCTCATTGACCCGGGCAATAATTTGTACCGCAGGCACCGAGTTGCCGCCCAGTTCAAAGAAATTATCGTGAATACCAACCCGACTCAAATTGAGCGTTTGCGCCCAAATATCGGCTAGGCGAATCTCAATGTCACTCTCAGGCTCGATGTAGATCGACTCGATATCAGGTCGTGACTCAGTTGGATTTGGCAAAGCAGTGCGATCAACCTTGCCATTCGTTGTAAGCGGCACGGATTGTAAACGGACAAAGTAAGCTGGCACCATGTAGCTAGGCAATTGGTCAGCCATAAATTGCCGTAAATCAGATGAAGATAACGATTCATCTGAAACATAATAAACGGCAAGTCGTTTTTCGGAGCGTTCGCCGTGATGATATTTCACCTCATATCCCACATCGTTGAGCATTTGGTTTATCATGGGCATCCGCATTTCATCATCAAGCTCTTCCAAAGCGGCAGCGCGGGTTTTATGACCTAAAATAACATCCCAACTGTAAGGCAAAGCATAATTATGATAGCCACGCTCTGTTTTGTGAACGAAAATGCCCATTTCATTGATGAGGCAGTTGGTAGAACGGCCTGTGTCGCGTGGACGTATCCAAGGAACACGTGTTGACAAAAATTCGTACATTTCGTCAAGCTCTACATCGGTATATCGGAAGTAATCAACAAACCGAATTTCGTTGAAGATGCGGTCGTCTTTAAACACCTCAACGTCGAGGAGACGATAAACGGCATCATCAATGCGGTGATAGACCTTACGAGCCTGCATAATGGCGTTGTCCATGTTTTGCAGGCCAAAGATGCGATTACGGAACAGCTCATCGAGCCGTGTTTCAAATAGCTGTCCACGAGACAGACCGGTAAAGATTGTTTTAATCCCTTTCTTCTTCGCTAAAGTGGTACTGAGCGTATAGATTGTTTTAAAGCAGCCGTGACAGACATTCGCGTGTCGATCGAGGCTATCGGCAAAGATGGCATTCATATGTGGGGTTTTGCCAACAACGAGATCAACGCCGAGATGCTCCGTAACGCGGCGCACATTTTCGAGCGCATCTTCAGAGATAAAGCCGTTGTCAAGCGTAAAGGCCAATGGTTTTAGCCCCATTTCCACAAGCTGTGCCAAAACAAAGGTGCTGTCTTTTCCACCGCTGAGTAGAGAAATGCAGTCGTACTGGCCGGTTGCTTCGGCTTTGGTTTCTGTGACGATTCGATCAAGATCGTCCATATTGCCGAAGTAAGTGAAGACTTCATCACGGAACGTTTCAAAGTCGCGGCACGTACTACAGACGTTTTGATCATCAAATGTCGTATCAGGATAATTGGAAGGCAAGCCACATCGAACACAGAAGATGATGTTGTCCAGTTCCGGTCGTTTTTCATACTGGACAACATGGACAACGGCTTCTTGGATGCTGGGATGGCTCAAAATTTCGGCTTCAATTTCCCCAAGTTCGATGCGTGCCCCGTTGATTTTAACTTGATGGTCCCGTCTGCCGAGAAATAACATATTTCCATCGTTGTCCCAACGAGCGAGGTCACCAGTTTTGTACATTCGTTTTCCGGGGCGGAACGGGTCGTCAATAAACTTTTCGGCGGTTAGATCGGGCCGATTGCGATACCCACGGGCGACGCCATCGCTGGAGATGTGCATTTCACCAATGACGCCGGTTGGGACGGGATTCCCGTGGGTATCGAGGAGGTAAATACGAGCATTATCAGCCGGGGTGCCGATTGGTACATCAACGGCCGTATCCCGATTAATATCAAATTTGTGAATCATACAGCCCACGACTGCCTCAGTGGGGCCGTATTCATTGTAAATATCGACGTTGCCATCAAAAGCGTTAAATATCGTTTGAGCGAGGTCGGTTTTGAACGCTTCGCCACCCACAATCAGTTTCCGAATCTTTGAGCAGTTGATGGCTGATTCTTGAACCAGTGAAAGGTGGGCTGGCGTAAGCTTGACAATATCAACCGCATCATCTTCAAAAACTTTCAGAATTTCGAGGCCCTGAACATGATCCTGCTCACTGTAAATAACGGCCGTTCCACCGCAAACCAATGGCGTGAAAATGGATGTAACCGTTAAATCAAACGCTAATGAAGAGTAAAGCGGCCAATTCATAACGCTGTTATCCTGATAGACTCGCTTTGCCCACCAAATATAGTTGACCAGCCCCTGATGCGTCAGCATTGTGCCTTTCGGTTTCCCCGTTGAGCCAGAGGTATAAATCATGTAAACCAAATTTGAAGGTTTGGTCATTGGCGTTGGATTTGTTGAAGCGTATTGACCGAAGTTGTCGTCCCAATTGCTAATTGACAATTGACAATTAGCAATTGTCAATTGGGTTTTCTCTGAAACTAAAGCCAGCTTTGGTGCTGCATCCTCCAACATATAATCTACACGTTCGGCAGGGTATTTGCTGTCGATAGGCACATAGGTGCCACCCGCTTTGAGCACGCCCCAAATGGCAATAAACAGCTCAATTGAGCGCGGTAAAATGAGCGCAACGGCCGTTTCTGGGCCAACGCCCGCTTCAATGAGGAAGTGAGCCAGCTGATTGGCCTTTTCGTTTAATTCAGCATAGGTGATTTGTTCATCACCACGAACCGCAGCGATGGCGTTGGGTGTTTTGACAACCTGCGCCTCAAAGAGCTGTACCACTGAATGATCATGCGGATACGCTGCCTCAGTTTGATTAAAGGCCACCAGCTGATGCTGCACTTCATCATCAGCTAGAAGATTAAACTGTGTGATCGTTTGCTGGGGGTCTGCAATCAGCGTATCGGTGACCCGTAAGAAATGATCAATGAGCCACTGTCGTTCTTCATCACCAAAAACGGCGCAGTTGACGTCAAACGCTAAACGGAAGTTGCCTTCTTGGTCAAAATCAGTGATTTGCAAACGCAAGTTGTGGTTGCTGTCACCGTAACCCGTGTGCACCCAATCTGCTTTGGTAGCGTAGCCATGAAAATTACCAAAATTCGAGTTGACGTAGTTGAGCAGGACATCGTATGAGCGATTCAGATCGGCGCTGCTGACGCCGGGTTGAACATTCATTAACCCTGACATAATTTCTTTACGGCTTTTGGCTGCTAAGGTTTGAAAGGTGTCCTCTGGGGTAATTTCAACCTGCATGGGGCCAATTTCAATAAACAGGCCAATGGTTTGTTTGTGGGTAGGGTTGGGTCGCCCAGCGTATGGGTTCCCAAACCGAAGCGTGGTTTGGCCGTTGATGCGATGGAGGGTTGTGAGCAATATCGAGCCAAAGATGCTAAATAACGCGAGGTCAATGTTAAGCGCTTTGAACCCTTTTTGGGTGGCAATTTGGTGTAAGGTAGCCGAACGGTCGGCCCCCAGATCAACGTAAATGCGATCGGTGCGATTGGATTGGCCCTGAGCGGATTGGCCGTAGAAGTCGGTTGGAGAGACGGCCGTTTCTAACTTCTTTTCCCAATATTTTTTTGCTTTTTGAAGGGCCTTGCTCTCTTTATTGTGACGTTCGTAAGCCGCAAAATCGAGAAACTTTGGAAGCTCTGGTGCCTCATCTAGCTTGTTTGCCACCGCTAAGCTGTAAAATTCAGCCATACGCGCATAAACGAGCTCAAAGGCTACCCCATCCGTGATGAGGTGATGCATGTTCATGTACCAGATGAACAGATCTTCATTCATTTTGATGAGGACGCTGTCGAATAAAGTCTCATTAATTGGCAAGACGTTGATTTTGCGTTTGGCTTCCCAACTTGCATACGTTTCTTCTGGGTTTTCCTCATTTGAAAAATCCAAAAACGATGTTGTTTGGGCTGGCTCATCCTGCACAATCATTTGAGGAATACCTTCAGATTCGATAATGACCGCGCCAAGGGCATCGCTCTGTCGAACCAGTTTGTCAAAGGCCATTTTGAAAAGAGTTGGATCGATACGGCCGTTGATTCTGTACGTTTGAATCATGTTGTACAGCGGTGCATCTGGGTCTAACTTTTGCCCCATCCACATTAAAAACTGGGCCGTTGTTAAGTTAGATTGAGTCTGAATGTCAGCCTGTTGGTTAAAGTTTACGTTACTCATCTGCTATTCTTTTTCAGGTATGCTCCAAACAGCTCGCTAATACCTGCCGGTGCGAGAGATTGAGCTAATTGATTTTTATTGGTTGGCAAATTGCCGCATATTGCTTGAAAGATCAAAACTCCCGTGATCTTTCCAATTGAACCGAGTTCAGGCGATCTGTGTGTAAGAGTTTATTCGCTCAGGTGGCAACCAGAAACGGCCGTTTCTGCTATAAAACAGCTTTCTACCGCTTCTGCGAAAAACTGATGACCTGCCGCCGTAAGCTGGCCATCATTACCAAAGTAGAAGCTTTTGATTTGCTCAACTGTCACACCTGACTGCTGCATATGATTCCCCATGCTCAGCCACGGGATACCATTTTCTAACGCAAAGGCTTCTAATTCTTGCTCAGGTAAGAAAAGATTTGATTGCTCAAGATTTGGGGCCCAATCGTCCCCACTAAATTGCTCAAAGAATGGCTTTGGATACACAGGTATCGTCACCACTTTCATCGAAATACCCTGGCTTTCTAAATGGTCGAAAGCCATTTCAAGCTGTGCTTCAGCAACCTTCAGGGCCACTTCATTACTTTCTGCATTAAAAACAAACGCATTGTCTAAACCGAGAGCGCTGTTGTTTTCTAACTGGGTGCCTGCTGCTTGCACGGCAGGCGGGTTGATTATTTGTGAAATGAACCGAGGCGTGATGTAATGATTTTCGATAAAGCGATTAGGTTGGAACCCTTCATAGGCGCGAATAACTTGGTGTTGGAAATGATGCCGTACACCAAAGCTATTGGGGTGTATGTCGATGACACCCTCTTCGTTTTCTTCAAAGAAGATCACGCCCCGCTGTGCTCGGGTTGCAGTTTGAAAATCATTGCGGAAATCAAACAGAACGATAATTTCATCAGGCTCATATGCTTCAATAGCAAAATCGAGAAGAACGGGATCAAGATAAAGTCCCGGGCCGCGATCAGGATAGCCAAGTGAAATGATTTCGGTTTCGCCCTCTTCGAGATACGCTTGGTTGAGTAACCAGCCGATGTTTTCTTCCTTGGCAACCTGTAACCCTTGCACGGATCGGTCGCCCAGCACAATAACGCGCTTGCTGTCTTCACCCAGCACAAACTCTGGATAGTACCAGCCAT
The DNA here is from genome assembly GCA_039029915.1 of Chloroflexota bacterium. Classification (GTDB taxonomy): domain Bacteria; phylum Chloroflexota; class Anaerolineae; order Promineifilales; family Promineifilaceae; genus QQUD01. Next base: position 46 of record JBCCFD010000054.1, on the reverse strand, counting down.
CAGAGTTGGCGACGGTGTTGGTTAGGCGCTGTTCTGTTTTGTAGAT
>JBCCFD010000053.1:0-26122 GCA_039029915.1 Chloroflexota bacterium | reverse complement strand
GTTTCCTCGAGGTTCCGAAGCTTTAATCTAACAGGGTTTTCAATTTAGAAACTTCGGAACACTTAAGTGAAAAGAAGTTCCTGTTTTGAATAAAACGAGGGCTGCAAACTTCGTTTCCTCGAGGTTCCGAAGCTTTAATCTAACAGGGTTTTCAATTTAGAAACTTCGGAACACATAAACTTATTAAACCACATCAGTGGAGAACAAAAAGGACTTTGAAGTAAAATAGTTTCATAAAAGTTTTTGTTCTCCTGAAAGTAAATCACCTTTGCCAGATTTGTTTTTAAATTTCTTTTTGTGATTTACCTAAGAGGGTTAGTCTCATGAAAACTAAAAAAGTGTCGATTGAATTAAACGAAACAGATTACGAAGCATTAGAATCAATTTCAAAAACATGTGGTTGGAGCATGAGCAAAGTGGTGGCCCAATGTGTGAAAAGTGGAATGCCGCCATCGCTGAATAAAGTGCCTGAGATATTTCACGATGAATTGCTTGGATTAAACAAGCTTGACGACCGAAAATTGCTGGACGTTTTGGAAGGGAATCACCCATCCAATAAAAAGGAAACGGCCGCTCACAAAAAAGCGAATTTTGGTGCTTTAAGAAAAACCTATGCATTAAGATTGCTGCGGTGGCGCGGACACTCAATCCCGCTTCCATATGAAAGTATGATTGGATAAGAAAATTGTGCGAATTGGGCTAGTCACTGGTGAATTCCCTCCGATGGAAGGGGGCGTTGGCGCGTTTACAAACGAATTAGCAAAAGCGTTAGCACAGGGGGGGCATGAGGTCCATGTGTTAACTTCACGCTTAGCCCGTCCAGCCGAGCAGCCCCGAAAAATTTCCCTCCTCTCACAACCAATAGATTTAGAATATGCATCGCTCTTACCAACGGTTCGACATTGGCGCTGGTCAACAAATCGACACATCGTGGATTGGGCCATTCGATTTGATTTGGATGTGGTGAACATTCAGTATCAAGCGGCAGCGTACAATATGTTCCTGCCGGGTATCAATTTTGCGCCTCGACGGTTACGAAATGTAGTGAAAACGGCCGTTACCTTTCACGATCTGCGGCATCCATATTTCTTTCCCAAAGCGGGTAAACTGCGTCGTAAAGTAGTCCACTGGATGGCGCAGCAGGCCAATGGTGTGTTGGCCACAAACCCTGCAGATTATCAAAAAGTCAAGGAGCTTGGCTGTCAAAAAGCGATAGAAATTCCGATCGGCAGTAATATTTCCGTTTATGAGCCAAACCATCTTGAAATTGAGGAAGCCCGAACTGAGTTGGGCGTACCCGCAAGCGCGGTGCTTTTAGGGTATTTTGGTTTTCTAAATGAAACAAAGGGGGCTGAAACGCTCCTGAGCGCGATAGCTAGGCTTGATGATAATCATCACGTTGTGTTTATCGGCGGCCAGCTTGGCGCTAGCGATGCCACAAATAATGCCACTTATTTGAATCAGCTGAGGCAAATGATTAAGTCTCTCGGGATTGAAGACCGAGTCCACTGGACGGGCTATCTATCTGAAAATCGTGTCTCTACATTTATGTATGCCACGGATATGATGGTGATGCCTTATCGAGATGGTGCATCGCTTAGGCGCGGGACGCTGATGGCGGCGTTAGCCCACGGACGGCCGCTAATTAGCACGTGGCCGATTGGCGCAACACCTTTTCTGGAGCACGGTGAAAATATTTGGTTTGTGCCCATTGATGATCCAGAGGCGATTGTAACGGCCGTTGCCAGCATCAAAAATAACGCCACGATTCACGAAACGTTAGCAGTAGGTGCAGCCAAAGTGGCCCAAAATTTCACTTGGGACACGATTGCTGAAAAAACGGCCGTGTTTTTGGGTTCGCTTTAGGATTCTGTATGAAAAAGTGCCAAATCTACAAGAATAATCCTCATGTCTATTAAATTTGACAGGATTAGGTTTGAGGTTTTATCTGTAGTTCAAATTCGAGGCGAAACATTTGCTAACGTCCAAATGATAACCGGTAAAGTGTCTCAATCAGCAATTTTTACAACTGAGAGTGGAAACGGAAAATGGAAAGTTGGTATTGGTGGCTTCATTAAACCAAAGATTTACATAGTGGGAAGAGAAGTGTTGCATATTAGCAAACTACCAAATAGTGAATTGGAGGTTGAAGAAGGCATGATTCTTGTTTCAGTAGAGTAAATGACCTTAGTAATCAACAACTAATCCACTCACTAAATATTACCCCCGCTAATTCCCAAAATTCAATCGTAAATCTCTAAATTACCCAATCCCCAAGTCCCCGAGTAGAATCGTTCAAAAATTAGGAGAAGCAGATGTCAAACGATCCCAATGAATTGAAAAAATTTGTAGAGAGTCATGGCGGCATTCACGCTGTACGCGGCGGTGGGGCGAGTAATCGATCATGGAATGGCATTCGATATAAAACGGGCCTCTCAGGTAAAAATGTTGGCGCTAAAAACTTATCGATGAACGTGGCAACGGTGCCAGCAGGAGCGATAGCGTATGCCCATATCCACGACGGATTTGAGGTGATGCTGTTTATTCTGGAGGGCAAGGTACGGCACGATTATGGTCCTGATTTAATTCATTCTGTCGAACATGAAGCGGGTGACTTTATTTATATCGAGCCTGGTATTCCCCATGAAGTGTTCAACATTGGGGATGGGCCTCTAATGGCGGTCGTTGCTCGCTCTGCAGCTGACGAGTGGGATAAGATTGTTGACTACCCTTCGAAGCATCGGCCTGCTGATTGAGGTGTTTGAGAGCGGTTATAAAAAGGAAAAGAGGTGAGCGGATAGTGGCGAGGTGACAAGGTGAAGGGGGGACACTTCCTGACCAACCACCACTTGCTCTCCTGCTACTTTGCCCCACCAAGATAAAAAAGGCATTTATGCAAATTGATAACATTCGCCATCGGTTTCCTATTTTTAAGTCAAAAACTTTTATTAATAGCTGTTCTAAGGGGGCGCTATCGGTAGATGTTCAAGACGCTTATGCTGATTATTTGAGAGATTGGGCAGAACTAGGTTCGCCGTGGGAGCATTGGGTCGAGCAGCTAGAGGTTTTTCGAGGATTGGTGGCTGACTTGCTAAATGCTGAGACAGATGAGATTGGTGTAACTACCTCTGTTTCTGCAAGTGTCAATGCGCTGGCCAGCGCGTTAGATTTCTCAGGTGAGCGAAATGAGGTCGTGGTTGATGATTTTGCGTTTCCGACGACAGCCCAAATTTGGCATGCTCAAGAGCGACGGGGCGCCATCATTAAGCATGTGCCTGAAAGACAACATGAGATCCCCCTAGAATTTTATGAGCATGCGATCACCGACAAAACGTTGATTTTGTCACTGACGCATGTTTGTTACCGAAACGGCGTCAGGCAGGATGTGGCCGAAATTATCAAGCTAGCGCATGAAAAAGGGGCGCTCGTACTGTTGGATAGCTATCAGCTATTAGGTACGATGCCGTTTGATGTAATGGCAGCACGGCCTGATTTCTTGGTGGGAGGAACGTTGAAATACCTTTTGGGTTCATCGGGGTTGGCGTTTATTTATAGCCGTAAATCCCTCATTCCCACACTCTTCCCCCAAACCAGCGGCTGGTTTAGCCAAGAAAATATCTTTGCTATGGATATCTATCAAAATGACCCAGCCTTATCAGCTCGACGTTTTGAAGCTGGCACACCGCCAAATCCTAACCTTTATGCTGGCATTGCGGGTTTAAAGTTAGTCCAAGAAATTGGGCTTGAAACGATTGATGCGCACCGATTAGAAACGACAGGTGCAATTAAAGAAGGTGCACAAAAACACGGCTTTCGACTCGTTACCAAAATCGATCCAAGAAAATCTGGCCCAATGATCACCCTCGCCTCAAATGATCCCGCTAAGCTAACAGAGCAATTGGCCGAAGATGGGATTATTGTTTCCCATCGAGAAAACAATCTGCGTCTTTCCCCCCACATTTACAATAATTTGGCTGATGTTGATCGACTAATGGCTGGATTAGTAAAGCATCGCGTGCTGTTGAGCTAGCATACAAGTCGGGAAATTTCCTTTTTTCCTGATTACTCTTTTGCTAGCGAAATGGCTATACTCCCCACTTATGTTTCGATACAGATTGATTAGCTTCTTTATGCACCTGATTCGTACCATGTTGCTTGCCCGTATTAAAGTAACTGGTCTGGAAAACGTACCGCCTATTGGGCCTTGCGTTGTGACGACGAATCATATGAGCACCGTTGATACGCCAATCTTGCTCATGGCTTTTCCTATTCAGGAATGGTCTTTTTTTGCCGGAGAAAAATGGAAGTCGCATCTTATTTTTGGTCCAATCATGGCATGGTTAGGAGCCATTTACATCAACCGTGAGTCAGTTGACCGAAAATCTATTCGCCTTGCTCAGGAGGCGTTGACAGGGGGGGCAATTTTTGGGCTAGCCCCAGAAGGGGCTCGAAGCAAAGACGGCAAGCTTGAAAAAGCCAAAGGGGGAGCTGCCTATTTGGCGCATCGAGCTAAAGCCCCGATTTTACCTGTGGGCATTGTGAACTCAGATGTGCTATTTCAAAACTTTAAGCGTTTGCGCCGAACTGAAATTGAAGTTCGAATTGGCAAGATGTACACGCTGCCCGAACTTGAGCGACGTGCTAAAGGTGAGGATTTAGATGCGTTGACTCATTTGATCATGGCGAAGATTGCGGCACAATTACCGGAACATTATCATGGAGCCTACGCAGATAGCCCAGCTCTGCAGGCCATTAAAGAAGGAGAAGACCCCTGGCCCTATTGTCATGAATAAGATGCCACCAGATGTACAAAAACAGCTAAATGAACTAGAAAAGCTAATTGCTGATAACCGAAATCGGTTAGCTGGCCTCATGTCTGATGAAGAAATTAATCAGATTGTGCTGCCTCTTTTGGCTAAAAAAGAGGCGTTGTTGGCACCATTTGGGGGGGCAAGGGAGGACACGGCCGTTATTGCTGAGCAGTTTTGGTATGAAGACCCTGATTTTGATCAGCCAGAACTAATTCCAGCCACGTCTGCCTACCTGAAATTTTTAGACAATCGGTATCGAACCCTCGAGTTTCGTGGCTTAGGGTTTGTCAATCAATTGCCTGGACGCTTGCAGCTGTTGAACTTGTTTGTGCCCTTAAAAGTACGGCCGTTTTTGCCTGAAGGCGACACTTGGCCGCGTCAATTTGTCACTGATATTGAAAATCATGAACCGGTGCCGATTTTGCCGCTGCTTGAAAACGAAGACGGCCTTGTTTTATTAGGTGATGTGGGGGCCGGTAAAACAACCTTTTTGAAGTATCTTGCCCTGTCATTGGCAATGGGACACGACGTAGATGAGACAATAAACGGCCGTATTCCACTTATCCTGCCTCTTTCTGCCTATGCTGATGAGTTGAAAAATGGCAATCTTTCCCTCCAAGATTTCTTTGTTAATTATTTTAATGGAATGGGCGTTCAACTGCCACTTGATAGCATGTTTAATCAGGTGCTCGCACGAGGGAAGGGGCTATTTTTGCTTGACGGCTTGGACGAAGTGCGCGATATTGCCCTAAGACATCAGGTTGTTCAGCAAATATTGAACTTTTTTGCGCTTCATAGACAAAATGGTAACAAATTGATTGTCACGAGTCGACTGGTAGGATATCGGGATGCTCGTTTGCTGACCGATGGCCTATTAGAATGCACGATAGCTGATCTGGATTTGTTAGCCATTGAGCATTTTATTGATCGCTGGCTCCTATTTGTCGAAAAGAAAGCAGCCAATAGCCAAGACCTTATCGCTGAAAAAGAGACAATGCTTAAAGCGTTTCGAGGCAATCACTCGTTGAAGCATCTGGCCACTAACCCTTTATTACTCACCATTATGATTTTGATGCGCCGGCAAGGGGTGGCCCTTCCTAAGCAGCGGGTGCAGCTCTATGACCTCTTTATTCGAACTTTGATAAAAGATTGGAACCTAGCCCGAAATCCTCAACAGGCGTCAACAACGGCCGTTTCTGACATTTTAGAAACAATGCAAATCTTAGCGCCTCTGGCCCTGTGGATGGAAGAGGATAGTCCCGGCGTGGGGCTGGTTCAGCGCGAAGATTTTCGACGGCAGCTTGAAACAATTTGCCGCCTCAGAGGATATGAACAGCCGGCTACGGCGTCCCGCCAATTTTTAGATGATATTAAGCAGTACAGCGGGATATTAGTCGAACGAGAAGATCAAAACATCTCTTTTTTACATCGGTCATTTCAAGAATACCTTGCCGCTTGGGCAATTGCTCAACGAGGGCAAAGCGATCTTGTACCTGTTGTTTCGTTTATTGAAACTCACCTATTTGACGTGACGTGGTGGGAGTTGCTCCGTTTGACGGTGGGTATTATTGGCATTGTGCAGCAGCGCGAAGAGGCGGCTGGTATCATTTTGAGTCAACTGTTGGATTCTACAGCAGGTGAGGGTGGAAGCGGTTTAACCCTGATTGGTCAAATTTTAGCCGATATCGGGCCGTCTGGTGTGACAACGGCCGTTTATGACGACATTTTGCGTCATCTGTTTCAAGCGCTGCAGGATGATGAAGAGATAGTGGCTGATTGGCGCGTTGGCATTGGGCATGCGATTGGGCAGATGGGCAAAGGAACCACGATTGTCAATGAGATTCAATTTTGCTTTGTGCCAGACGGTGATTTTTTCCTCGGTGAGGATCATTTTGAGCAGCGCGTGACGGCACTAAATACCCCATATTGGATCAGCCAATATCCAATTACACATTTTCAATTTTTTGAGTTTGTTAAAGATGGTGGCTATGAAAATCCGGCCTATTGGGCTGAAGCAACGGCCGTTAACCGCTGGCGTCCCGGTGAAGTGATGGACTGGGAGCGGCTCGGCTGGCGTAAACAGCCGCATGATTACGGCTTTCCATATAATTTGCCAAATCATCCCATTGTGGGCGTGAGCTTTTATGAAGCGCTTGCCTTTACTCGCTGGCTGGAAGCGCGTTGGCAGCAGCGTGGCTATATTGAACGAGATTGGCAAATTCAACTTCCTTCAGAACTTCATTGGGAAAAGGCGGCGAAAGGCGGCTTGCAAATTCCTGAGCTTCCTGTCGAAGCAGATGTGCCTATTTTAATATCGGTTTATGATGCTTTTTTTGAGTCGCTGACTGTTAACCCGAACGCGAAACGGCCGTTTCCGTGGGGTGCTGAATCCCCCAGCAATCACGCGAATTTTCGTCATGCTGATAATGAGCATTTTGACGAAAGCAGCAATTACGGCCGCTGTTTTCCCAAAGGCCAAAGTCCAATGGGTTGTTATGATATGAGCGGGAATGTTTGGGAGTGGACGCGCTCTTTATTACGGCCGTATCCTTATGATCCACAAGACGGCCGTGAAACAGAGCATATCCAGCTCTTCCACACGTTGGCGATCCGAGGTGGGGCCTTCTGGTCACCTGAAGCCCAAATTCGCACCGTCTCACGTTTAGGACGAAGCCCAAATACACGCTCAGATAGTATTGGTTTTAGAGTTTGTGTGATGGTTCCCAATCCCCCGAGATGACCGTAACTAGGGTGGCTACGGCCGTTCCTCCACACCCTTACGAATGCTGAAGTCTACCGATTGCCTTTCACCAAGTTCGGAATTGGATCCGAGAGATGGGCCCATATGAACAAACTCGCTGCCCAAATCGTGGCTAGCCAACAATCTAGGCGGGTTAAGAATGAGGGTAATCCGATACCCTTATCTTCATATGCTTTCATTTGGTTCATTTGTTGTTCTCTGTTGGTAATTGTTTGTTTTGCCAACATCGAACCTCCTATAATTATTTTTTCCATTCACATTATTTAGGGAAACCCGAAACTGCTTATTTTTGTTACCCTAAAAAAGAATACAATTAAATTGTTTGAAACGCCGCAAAACGACGTTCAGCGGAGTTGTTCAATAAGTTACAATTCGAGCGTAACGGCCGTTTCGTCTCAACTATAAACATCAAAGGGTCTATTTAAGATACGATGTTGTGTTACAAAGTAATGAAAAGCTCCGAAAAGTCGAGACTGGCGTCGTTCCATTAATAGGTATAACGATATTTTAGCCCAAATGTTCGTGAATTGTGGGTAAATAAACGCCTAGAGCCCTTGATTTTAATAGGCCAATAGTACTGGCTGCAATTAAATCAATTTGACATTAACGGATTTGTTGCACCAATGTAAGAACTCCTTAATATTTGGTAGGTATAAATAACAATCTCAATACATGTTTAGGTGAGAGTAGATGGCAATAAAAAAAGATTTTTCAGATATAGGTGACATTCTTGTTGTAGATGATGAGGCATCCGTTGTTGAAGTAGTTAGTCTATATTTGAAGCGAGATGGTTTTAAAGTTCGCATTGCGCGAGATGGACAAGAAGCATTAGAAGCAATTGTGACAGAACCACCAGCCTTGGTGGTTTTAGATTTAATGCTTCCCAAGGTGGACGGCTTAGAGATTATGCGTCGCCTGCAAGATCAACCTGGCGCCACAGTTCCTGTCATCATGTTAACAGCGCGTCGCCAAGAAACCGATCGGATTTACGGCTTAGAGCTTGGCGCAGACGATTATGTCGTAAAACCATTCTCTCCAGCTGAACTCGTTTCTCGCGTTAAGGCTGTCATTCGTCGTACCTATGGACAAACATCAGAATCCGGGGATGGGCCAAAGCTGTATGGTGAACTCAGTATCGATCCTAAAACCCGTGTTGTGAAGCTTCGTGAGCAGTCAATTGATCTTACAGCAACAGAGTTTAATTTGCTCTGGTTTATGATGAGCCATCCAAGACAGGTTTTTAAACGAGACCAGCTCTTGGAAGCGGTGTGGGGGTTTTCAGAATATGTTGACCCTAGTACGGTGACGGTTCACATCCGTCGCTTGCGAGAAAAAATAGAGACAGACCCCGGTAATCCAGCTTACCTGTTAACGGTATGGGGAGTTGGCTACAAATTTGAATCGGGTGAAGGGTAATTCATCATGGCTAATTTATCAGTACAAGAAGAACAGCCGGTGCAATTTGCAAGATTGCCGTGGCGACTATTTTTAATCGGAACAAGCTTTGCGATTGTGGTTGTGATCTTTTTGATGCGGCTTTTAATGCAGGCATCTTACAATGAAATTGTAACGCTTTCTATGACCTTGACCGGAACGTCTTTTCTATCGCTGGGTATTGGGTATCTACTTGTTCGTCGAGGCTGGGCCAAATTTCCATCGTTGAACGGAACGCTTATTTTGACTTACTTATGGTCGGCCATTGTGGTCATGGTTAATGTTTGGGTCATGCTGTCTCAAATGTATTTTAGCCACCATGATTTTATTTTGAGCGGCGTGCTCTTGCTTTTTGCAGGCATTATTTCAACCACATTCGGTATTTTCGTGTCAGCAAATATAAAAGATGGATTAGGCCAGGTAGAAGTGGCTGCACGTGAAATTTCTGAGGGAAATTTTGATCAGCGGGTCATTATTCAAGGTAATGACGAAGTGGCCCGTTTAGGTACTGTTTTTAACAATATGGCCGGACAGCTTGAAACGGCCGAAAAAGAGCGCCAAGAGCTTGATAAAATGCGCCGTGACCTAGTGGCATGGACTTCGCATGATTTGCGAACCCCCCTGACCAGTATCCGCGCGATGATTGAAGCACTTCACGATGGCGTTGTTGAAGATGAAAAAGATGTTCAACGCTACTACAAAACCATCCGTTCAGACATTATTTCTCTCAATATGCTGATTGATGATCTTTTTGAGCTAGCCCAACTCGATGCTGGGGGGCTAGTTATGGAGAAATCAAGCCATTCTCTACGAGATATTATTTCAGATTCGCTGGAAAGCTTTAAAGCTTTAGCTTCTCAACGACAAATCGAATTACATGGAGATGTCCAAATTGGCTTAGATTCCATCCCTTTAAATGCGCCAAAGATTGCTCGAGTTATTAATAACTTATTGAGTAATGCAATTCGGTACACGCCAGATGGCGGAGAAGTACTTGTGCAAAGCTGGCGTGATGATACGCACGCCATTGTAACTGTTCAAGACTCTGGTACAGGATTTAAGCCTGAGGATATGTCGAGAATATTCGAGCAATTTTACCGAGGTGAAGAAGCACGCAGTCGAGCAACCGGCGGGGCTGGCCTTGGTTTAGCTATTGCTCGAGGCATTGTTGAAGGTCATGATGGCACCGTGTGGGCTGAAAATGTGCCAAATTCGGGTGCGCTGGTCGGGTTTAGATTACCTTTAGGCTAATGCGGTTCTCATTTTTTTGTAACGGCCGTTACTTAGGTTGAAATATTCCCTTGCTAAACTAAATCATATGATAAAGCTAGATGTATACATTACGCATGATTGTTGGTCCTGTGAAGAGTCAGAGCGGATTGTTCAAGACGTTTCTGCAAAAATTCCTGAAGTAGATGTCGAATTTTTCGATATGGAAAAGACAGTTAACAAGCCAGATAATGTGTTTGCTGTTCCAACTTATTTGCTCAACGGCAAAGTAATCTCCTTAGGCAATCCAACTCGAGAAGAGCTTTATCAGAAGATTGCTGCCTTACAAGGCAGCACAAAAATGCCTTATCTGAATGGAAAAAAGGAATTTGAAAGAGAAACCGGTTGATATTGCCCTGAACCTTGGGCGCTAAAAAGAGTATATCGGCTTATTTCAATAACCTCTCTTCATTTATTTACCCCTATTCTGGTCAACTACTTTTAACGGACTGAGACTGGAAAAGTTTGCCAGAAGTTCAAGTTCCACTGTAGTTTATTAACCTTCAATCATTGTTTGATGGAACAACAAGTCGTATGCTCACATCTCGTGTAAGATTTTTACCTGTGACTGTATCAAAGGTACAGGCAAAGAATAATTTATATGCATGAGAAGAGAAGCAGGTATGATGGATAAGATTAACGGAAAAAAAATAAACTACCTCTCCAATATTCAAGTTTTTCGCGACTTAAGTCCTAACGAACTTAAAGAAATGGATCGCCAGCTAACGATGTCGACTTGCGAATCAGGCAAGATTTTTTATATGCCTAATGATTCTGGCGAAGTCCTCTTTCTGTTGAAAAAAGGGCGCGTCCAGCTCTATCGAATTGCTTCCAACGGTAAGAAGCTTATTGTAGCTACCCTAGGCCCAGGCTCAATTTTTGGCGAGATGACGCTTGTTGGTCAGGGAATGCACAATACGTTTGCTCAGGCGGTAAATGAGTGCGTCCTTTGCGTGATGAGCCGTTCGGATGTGGAAAGGCTTATGCGCGAAAAGCCTGATGTAGCCTTTCGGTTTGTGCAGGCGCTTGGTTCTCGTCTAACAGAGTTAGAAACGCGGCTCGAAGATATTGCTTTTAAAAGCATTCCATCTCGTTTAGCGTCTCTTGTCCTTGAATTAAACGTCAAACAGGGCGAAAGCGGTACCGTCAAAGGGTATACTCACCAAGATTTTAGTGAGATGCTGGGAACATATCGGGAGACAGTTACCCAAACCTTGAATGATTTTAAAGGTGAAGGCTTGATTGACACAGGTCGGAAGCAAGTCCATCTTCTTGATTGTCAGCGGTTACAGCATTTGGCTGATGAATAGTTAGATGTTTACGGCCGTAATTTCTTACCCAAATTGTATTATTGACAGCCCCAGATATTCCTTGAGCTACCCCATCAATCAAGGCTTAGCGTTTCATGAAGTGTAAAAACATCTGCACTAATTAAGGCGAAGACGACGGGTGACAAGATAACGATTCCAACAGAAACGCCTAGATTCATGATGCCTGCTACTTTCCCAAGCTGCTGATCAAACTACATGGCCAATGTGTTTTGTGACAGCAGAGATAACACCACTTGCCCAAACATTCTTAAGCCCAAAAAGACAAAAAATAGCATCCAAAGGCTGTTAACGCGAGAGACAAAGATGCATGTAAAATCGTGCGTAAGGACGATACTGGCCATCACCCTGCAAATACCAATTTGGTCCATGAGTCAGCTAAAGTAAGGTTGCGGGATGGATGCTGTGAAGGTGCCAATCATGTAAGCACCGGTTAGCTGGCTGTGGCTAATTGAAAGCGTTTCACGGAAGGAGGTGTTGAAGATAGAGACGATAAACGTTTGGCCGAGATTGGTGCTAATCATCGCGATCATCGCGATTGGTACCATTATTCAATCATAAAAATTGGGTGATGGTTGGATAATTTATTGGGTTTTAAAATGGGGCTGACTGTAAACATGGAGCCGAATTATAACAGTTTATGACGCTGTGGTATGATTCTTGCTTCTTGATTTTTTATCCGATTGGCCTGCTGTTTGGGCAAATCATGAGTGGAGAAATAAATTAATGGGTAAGGTGATTTCTGTATTTGGAAGCTCTCAGCCGAAGCCAGGAACGGCCGTTTATGAGCTTTCTAAGCGGCTAGGACGACAATTGGCTGAAGCTGGCTTTACTGTGGCAACAGGTGGATATTACGGCACAATGGGCGCTGTTTCCGAAGGGGCAGCTGAAGCTAATGGACATATTATCGGGGTAACATCAGGGCAAATTGAGCGACAGTTTAACGTTGTTCCTAATCAATGGATCACTGAAGAGATTCGATACGTCACCCTGCGCGAGCGGCTCATGCATTTGGTGCTACAAAATGATGCCATGATTACGCTGCCTGGCGGCATTGGGACGCTTTCTGAGATGTCGATGGCCTGGTCGTTTATCCAAACGGGAGAATTACCTGAACGGCCGTTTGTCCTCATTGGGGATATGTGGCCCAAAACGGTCAAAGCATTTGCTCACTCTGCGTACGTGCGGGATGAATATGTTGATTATTTAACCTTCGTTGATAGTACGGAAACGGCTGTTGCGGCGTTGGAAGGATATTGGGCATAATAGGGTATTGGGTTATTGGTAATTGGGTTGATTGGAGATTTTTAATGTCTAATTGCACAAAGACATCTCTAGCCCCGAATCCCTAATCCCCAGTCCATAGAATTTTATGACAACTTTTCTAAAACTTGGCGGTTCACTCATAACCGATAAAACAAAAGTCGAGACGGTGCGGTTCGATGTTCTAGGGCGGGTGGCTTTGGAAATTAAAACGGCCATTGAGCAGAATCCCGGCTTGCGGCTGGTGGTGGGGCACGGGAGCGGCTCTTTTGGGCATGTTGCTGCAGCGAAGCACGGCACACGAACCGGCGTCTATTCACCTGAGGATTGGGTTGGATTTACTGAGGTAAGCGTAACCGCTTCCAGATTAAATAAAATTGTTGTTGAAGCGCTGCAGGCGGCGGGAGTGCCCGCATTAACGCTGCAGCCTTCAGCATCAGCTGTGTGCCAAGGTGGAAAGATAGTACAAATTGCCGATCAGCCGGTGCGAATGGCGCTTGATGCCGGATTAGTCCCTGTTGTGCACGGTGATGTAGCTTTTGACGAAATTCAAGGTGGCACTATTGTGTCAACTGAAGAGGTGATGATGGCTTTAGCGAACGCCCTTCAGCCGAGTTGGCTCTTGCTCGCTGGCGAAACAGAGGGGGTGTACGATGAAACGAAGCAAGTCATTCCCCTTATTTCTGAGGCTAATTTTGAGTCTGTAAAAGGGGCGTTAGGTGGCTCGCGAGGCACTGACGTGACGGGCGGCATGATTGCAAAAGTGCAGAGTATGCTGGCGCTTGTTGATGAGTTCCCTTCCCTGAAAATACGCATATTTTCCGGTTTAAATAAAGGGTCTGTTCTCGATGCTTTAGGTCAGGAAAAACGGTCGTTTGGCACTGAAATCTCAAAATTATCCTAATGCTCTGTTTAGTTTATGAAAAATGTGTATTTGGCTCATCATCAGGCAGAAGCGAGATGGGGATACTGCCTGAGGGAGATACGCCCGGATAGTAAATGGTGCTAGATTGACCAATCAGTGCGTCCCACACGTCGCCCATTGTGTCTGCTAAGGCCACGGGCCTCTTGAGCTTATTGGCAATGTCTTGGGGTGAGATATCATCAAGAGAGATAGTATCAGGGTGATCGAACATAACGCGGGGCAGCATAATAAGGTCGTCTAAAACGGCCGTTTCTAACGCCGCTAGCACATCCTTACCCATTAATAAACCAGCCACCGTAATCGTTGCGCCTAGCCGTTCGTTGATGATTGGGGTGACGTTGATAGGCACATTTGTCGCGTTTTGAAACTGAACGGCCGTTTCCTTGAGCGTGTCAGCAAATAAGGTGGCCGTGATTAAGGTCACTGAGTTAAACGTGACCTGTCCTGCCGGATTTGAACGTTGCCAAACAGAAATTTCCTTTTGAACACCGCGCCATTCATCCAAAAAGTTGCGCACCATGCCCAGCCCATTTTCGTGTAGAGATTGATCGTCATAGTAGTCATGCGTTGGCACAGTTCGCTCTGACACCAAAAACCACTCATCCGTTGGATAAACAAACCGCACTCCAAACTTCTCAAGGTAGGCAGATTGTAGCGATTCTACATAGGCGAGCGTTTCGCGAGCTTCTTCAACTGTATGAGGCCGCATGCTGTATTTGTGCTGCTTCGTTAGCCCGACGGGGACCACGCTAATTGAGCGCACAGTTGGCCAAAAAGCGGTGAGGTCCTCAATCGATTGGCGCATCAGTTCGCCATCATTAACAGTAGGTGTAATAACAAGCTGAGTATGAACTTCAATGCCATACCCCTGTAGTTGTTTGAGCTGATCTAAAATGTCTGGGGCTCTTTTATTGCGAAGATAGAGGCGGCGCCTTTCCAAGTCGGTGACGTGAACTGATACATAAAGTGGAGAAAGCCCCATTGTTTTAATCCGCCACCAATCATGCTCGCTGAGGTTGGTTAGCGTGACATAGTGCCCAAATAAAAAGGAGTAGCGGTAATCATCATCTTTGATGTAGAGCGTTCGCCTAAATTTGGGCGCCATCTGCAAAACAAAACAAAATTCGCACAAATTGTTACAGCGGCGAATATCAGTGTCAAACGTTGGGTGGGCAAACTCAAGACCTAGTGCCTGATTGTATTCCCGCTCGGCTTCATAGATAAATAGCTCTTCACCTCGCCGTATTAGCAGCTCTAAAGTTTCTTCAGCGCTGTAAAACTGGACGTCGATGACATCATCAACCTTGTTGTCGTTGATACCGAGGAGCTCATCCCCAATTTGGAGGCCAATATCTTCAGCTACGCTGCCTGGTTCAATGCCGGTGATTTGTCCACCTGCGACACGGGAAAGGTCTAATTCTTGAAAAAGTGGCATCTTATCGCTGTCCCTGTTTTTCGTGTAGTAGTGTCATGATTCTCTGCAAAATAGTGTCAACCGGCTGTTGGGTGGTGTCAATTTCGATGGCATCAGCAGCCGGTTTAAGCGGAGAATGCTCTCGCTTACTGTCAATTTGGTCCCGCCGAACAACATCTTCGAGGATGATGTCAAAGCTTGCTTCGTGGCCCTGAAGCTTTCGGTCGTGCCAGCGTCGATTGGCCCTCTCTGCTGCGGAGGCAGTGATGTATAACTTTAGCGGGGCAGATGGCATAACAACCGTCCCAATATCTCGGCCAACCATAATGACGTTCCCTTTACGGCCGTATTCTCTCTGCCTCTTGACCATTTCCTGACGGACGCCAATATATTTGGAAACTTGTGACACGTTTGCATCTACAGCAGGTGTGCGGATTTCCCAAGTGACATCTCGATTGTTGAGCAATACCGTATATAAACGGCCGTCTGCTACTTGGCCTGTAGAATGAATGTCTAAATCAATCTCTTTCGACTTTTGCGTGACGGCCGTTTCATCATGCAGATCTAAATTGGCTTCTAATGCGGCAAGCGTAACCGCTCGATACATGCAGCCTGTATCGAGAAATAAATAATTGAGTGAATCCGCCAGCTGTTTGCCAACCGTTGTCTTGCCTGAGGCCGCTGGGCCATCAATTGCAATGGTGAAGCCTTGATTTTGTGTCATAAAGCTCTAGAAATTAATCTTTTTGGTAAGTCTCTATCTATAAAATAATGCTAGGATTTTAGTCCCATCTCGAATTATATAGCAAAGTTGTGGGATTGAGTGGTTCTATATCACAACTGTATAGTTGGAAAGTGTAACGGTACGAAAAGTAGTTCCTTATTGTTTTGGTAAACGGAAACTAAGCGCCCATCTAATCATTCAAAATTATTGTTTCTTTTTTCCTAAATGTGTGTATTGGAAAAGCAGATGCAGGTAAACCGCATTGATTCCCATCTACAAAAAAGAAAACAGCGTCAAATTTTAGGGTTGGCCATATTGATTATCCTGTTGCTCGGACTTTTTGGCATTTTTGCTAATTATGTGTGGACTGCCGGTTCCTCTCAATTAGATGTCCATTCAGCACAAAATCACCTGATCACCAACGAATATTCAAGCATTTTTGTACAGGTGAGTGAAAATGGGTCTTTTGAAAATCAGCTCATCGTTGAAAATACACCGACACCTACTGAAACAAAGAGTCTTATCCCAACTGAAACAGTAGGCGCCAATGAAACGGCCGTTCTGGCTAGCAATCGTTCTGCAGATGAAGATATTTTGCCTACCGCAACAGAAACAATGACAACTACCCCAACAGAAACGGCCGTTTTAATAGAAGCAACCAGTACCTCAACGCCTGATATTTTGATCATAACTGCCGTTGCAGATGCTTTCGTTTCATCTCAGCGCACATCAGACAATTTTGGACGTCTTTCCACACTTGATATGGGCGCAAACCCGATTAGTAATGCTTACCTCCGATTTGATATTCCCACGCTACATACGACGCTTTCAGAGGTCGTTTTGAGAGTGCGCCTTGATGAATCTAGCGCTGATACGGTTTCTTTGTTTTTTATTAACGATAACGAGTGGGATGAATACGCCATCTCGTATGACAATGCGCCTGAGATGGATTCATTCCATTTACTGGCTGACGGAGGTCGGTCAAAGAGCTGGGTTGAGTTGGATGTAACGGAGTTGGTTACTCAAACGGGACTGATAAGCTTTGGACTCCAAACGTTAAATGATTCCCCTTTTGAATTTCTGAGCCGAGAGTCAGATTACGCACCTGAACTACTTCTTGTCTTTGGTGACCCAACCCCCGCGATGCCAACGGAAACCGCCACTGCGTTCCCTACGGAAACTGTTGAGCCAACGCCAACGGTAGCCACACCCACTGAAACGCCAACGCCAAACAATCCGGTTGCTCCAACCGCTACACCAACCGATATGCCGGTCATTATTCCCCCGCCGCCGATTGACACACCCGTCCCTCAGATAGAAACGTTGACCTTTACGGCCGTTGCTGATGCCTTCATCCACGCCTTACAGCCAAACGTTAATTACGGTACGCTCAACTATATGAGCCTAGATAGTTCGCCAACAAAAAACGGGTTGATTCTTTTTAACATCGATGACTTTGAAGGGACTGTCGATCGGGCCTTCTTGCGTATTTACTCGCATGATGAGCTTGATGATGGGATTCGACTGTATGATGTTGAAGATAATAATTGGCTTGAAACTGAGGTCACTTATGCCAATGCGCCTGCTTTTGGCTCTTTTATTGGTGAGATTGAATCAGTGCAGTTAAATAGCTGGGTAGAAATAGACCTATCAACGGCCGTTATTGAATCAGGCTTCGTTTCAATCGGCTTAAGCTCCCCAACGTTAGGTAGCTTAGAATTAAGCACGCGCGAAACGTCCCGCGCCCCAGAGTTGATATTACAGGTTATTGATCATAATCCAGCCCCTCCGGCACCTGAACCACCTCCCCCTGAACCACCGTCACACTGTTTGGAGCTTCCCGGGAATGTTATCACTAACGGGAATTTCTCTTCTGGGCTATCAGAGTGGGATTATTATAGTGATGGCAAGGCAACATTAGAGGCTGTTGTGGCCGATCCTGAATATTGTGAGGAGGTTGCTCAATTCACGATTACCCAAGAAGGATCAAACGTCCAAATCTATCAATCCGGCATTACGCTGAATGCAAATACCAGCTACACGCTTCGTTTTGCCGCTAAATCCACCAATGGCAATGATATGTCCCTACATTTGCAAAAACATGAGCCTAACTATCAGCATTATGGCTTAAACGGTGTGGTAGTCGATCTGACCCCCGAGTGGCAATTGTTTGAAATTGTGTTCACGACAGAAAACTTCACGGGTCAGGTGCAAAACGGCCGTTTACGCTTCTGGTTTGCACCATATGATGAAGTAGGGGAAGTGTATTGGATTGATCATGTGGAGCTAATTGAGAATTAGGTCGGTTGCTTCTGTTCGGCAGGCTGGTTGTCAGTAGGTACTCATTAGTAAATTTAATAACCAATAATCAGTTAAGTGTTCCGAAGATTCTAATTTGAAAACCATGTTAGATGAAAACTTCGGAACCTCGAGGAAACGAAGTTTAAAGCCGTCGTTTTATTCTAAGCAGGAACTTCTTTTCACTTAATTATCGCCTGCTCTGTTTGCCCCGTTTACCCCGGCGAGGTTTTCTTTCTTCCGGTTGTTGTGGCTTTTTAAGTCCCTTCGGACGGTAGAATGTCTTTTTGGGTGGACGTCGTTTTTTTGCCCCTTTCTCTTTAACACTTTCCCGTAGTGCTTTTACTTCGTCGTCACGTAAATGACGCCATTGCCCTGAGGCAAGATTGCCCAGTGAGATTGGCCCGATTTGTTCTCGAACCAGTTCTTTGACACCGTGTCCAAGCATGTTGGCGATACGGCGAATTTGTCGTTTACGACCTTCTTGAAGGGTTACTTTGAGCTGGGTAAATGTTTTTTGTCGAC
Source organism: Chloroflexota bacterium (assembly GCA_039029915.1). Lineage (GTDB taxonomy): Bacteria > Chloroflexota > Anaerolineae > Promineifilales > Promineifilaceae > QQUD01. The sequence continues at coordinate 7,370 of JBCCFD010000053.1, read as the reverse complement.
GAATGACCTCAATCTCAGCGGGTATCGTCATACGGCCGTCTAGAGGCATGCCGCCACGCGCCCATTTCTGAACGCTTTGGTCTGAAATCATACCCTCAAGAACAACGTGATATCTCTTCTTGTGCCCGTACCGAGGATGGGTTAATTTGTGGGCCAAGTCCCCATCGTTGGTCATAAGAATGAGCCCTTCACTTTGCTTATCAAGCCGCCCCACTGGATAGAGGTGGCCCGGTAATGGGATCATATCTCGCACCGTTTTGCGGCCTCGGTTTAGCTCATCTTCTAGCGATGAAATGACGCCTTTGGGTTTGTTCATGGCGATGTAGACAAACTCAGGTTGAGCGGCGGTAATGACACGGCCGTTTACCTCTATCGAATCCTGTGAGGGGTCAACTTTTGTACCCAGCTTGGCAACACGGCCGTTAACCTTGACGCGACCCTGCTCAATAAGCTTTTCGCACTCACGTCGAGACGCAACCCCAGCGTGAGCCATCACCTTTTGCAATCTTTCCACGCTACTCTTCCTCATCACCGATGGGAGGGAGTTCCTCAATCATCGAAAGCCCAAAATGTTGTAAAAATTCAGGCGTGCTACCATACAAAATCGGCCGCCCCGGCGTATCTAATCGTCCCACTTCTTCAATGAGCCCCTTACTCAACAGTGAGCGGAGCGCGCCATCAGAATTAACGCCGCGAATATTATCAACTTGGGGGCGCGTAATCGGCTGAAGATACGCAATGATAGCTAGCACCTCTAATGCGGCAGGGCTAAGTTTGGTCGTTGCCTCAAGTCCTAGAAATTCTTCAATAATCCCGCTGGCTTCAGGTGCTGTTGTTAATTGGACCTGATTGTCTTTATATTGAAGCTGAAAGCCTCGGTCCGCATACTGTTCTTCCAATTCAGTCAATAACTTTTGGGTTGCTCTGGGGGTGATGCCAAGCACCTTGGCAAAACGAGAAATTGCCACAGGGCCACTGGCCACGAACAGCATGCTTTCAATTAGGGCAATATTTGACAGCTGACGAACAGCTCCATTTTCATTCGCACTCATAATTTATCCATAAATTTGCAATATATCAGTTGATAGCGAGCTTAGATATTGCAAACTGGAAAATTATACCCTGTCATTGGTTCTACGTGTAGGGATTACAAATCGCGGTTGTAGGATTCGAGGTGTGTTATCGGTTGCCAGCCTGGCCCAGGTGGCTCTTCCTGTAGGGCAATGCAGCGAGTGAGGTAAATGTGTGAAGGCGTATCATCGGGATGATCAACAAGGATTTTTTCAAATATCGTTTGGGCTTCATCCCAATGTTGAGCCACATACGCTTCAAACCCTTCGGCAAACATATCTGCTAGCAGAATGTCTTGTTCTGGCGTGTGTCCAATTTCACCCATAAGCTCATAGAGCAGGATAAACTCACGTTTTCCTTTCACGGTGACAACATCTAGGGGACGGAAGTGGAACTGGTGTACCGCTTTTTCATAGGTGTCATGGGACACAATGATTTGGGTGCCGTATACATTGTTGGCCCCTTCTAAACGGCTCGTGAGGTTGACGCTATCACCAACAACGGTGTAGTTCATGCGGTCTGTTGACCCCATATTGCCCACAAGCGTTTCACCAGTGTGAATGCCGATGCGAGTGGGAAAGGTGACTTTATTTTCAACAATCCATTGATTATTTAGCTTTTCGACGGCCTCTGCTAGCGCTAGGGCGGTTCGGCACGCTTGCTCAGCATGGTGCTTATTTTCTAGAGGCGCTCCCCAAAAAGCCATAATGCCATCCCCCACAAATTTATCGACGGTGCCGTTGTTTGCCATGATATGATTGGCTAAATGCCCTAAATAGTTGGAGAGTTGCAGCATTAACTTTTCGGGCAGCATATCTTCTGTGATGGTGGTGAAGCCGATAATATCCGTAAACAGAATGGTCAATTCTCGCTTTGTTCCGCCAAGCTGGGCTTCTTCGCCGGTATGGATCAGCTGTCGAACAAGCTCGGAGGGCACATACTTTTGAAAGGCGCGTAGGCTGTTGCGCATGGCGGTCACGGATTCGCTCAAAGTTTGAACTTCGTGAATTGCTGAATTTACTTCAACGTTGCTGTCTAGGTTGAAGGATTTGATTTTGTTCGTTTCGGCCGTTAATTCAACGATTGGACGAGAAATGGTTCGGGAAATAATCAGGGCTGCAAAAATCGAAAAAATTAGAATCGTTAGGGATATGATGAGGGTAATTTGATTGGTGCGATTGATTGAACCAATGAAGTCGTTTTCGGGTACTACAACCCCGATTTGCCAGGGTTCCCCGCTCCCTGTTGGGAAAGGTGTAAATGAGGCAATGAATCGTTCGCTATTGTTTTCAAAAACAAAACGGCCGTTTCCCTCACGCTCAAATTCAGAATAAGCTTGGCTAATCCAGTCGATGCCTAGCTCATTAATGTGAATGGGGCGAAATGATTCACCATCTTGAATGGCGAGCTCGATTCCTGGATATGCCACCAGTTCAGCATTTTGGTTAATGATGAAAACGACCCCGTTTTCACCCACCTTTTGTGTTTCTAAAAATTGGGAAAGCTCATCCAGCGCCACATCAATGCCAATGACCCCAGATAAACGGCCGTTTTCATCTAAAATGGGGTAGGCAGAGGTAATCCCCGGTTTTTGATCCGTAAAGAAGATATAGATGTTAGTCCAAAATTGGTTGCCACTTTCCTTAGCGCCACCGTACCAAGGGCGCTGCCGCGGATCATACGTAAAATCAGTCGTGGTTTCAACTGACTCAACATCACCAACGAGATTGCGATAGGTCCAAGTTCGTTCTGGTGGATTAAGCGAACGGTCAATAACCTGAACATCAACACTGCCATCAACATCTCGCTTTGTAAAAATAAAATCCCCTTGCTCATTACCAATAAAGAAACCGGATAGCTGAGGATGCTGGTTTAAAATTTCTTTGCCATACTGTTCTAGCTCAGCATTATTGACAAGTGATTCTGAATCTATATTGGGGAGTTGGGCACTTGTTTGGGCCATTTGGGCGGCGGGGGCTAAGAAGTTAGATGTTCGTTCAATCACGTTGAGATTGACTTGATTGATCAGATCATTGGCTAGATTGAGCACTGCCCTTGAATTCTGTTGATACGTATAGGTCACTATAACCAGTACCGTCGTGATCAACAGCGCCGTAAAGGCAATCAAAATATTGATCTGCAGTGTTCGTTTGAAATTTATTAGTCGCCCTAAGTGGCTCATGATTGATCCTCTAGCTGTGCCTTGTCCTACATTGAATTTTCCGCTTGATCCTTACAGAGTCAAGTAAGGTATTATGACTATTCACAACATCTTAAACCTTTTTTTTCTATATTTTCACTCGTCTGATCGGTTTTCGATCTTTTTACGCATATCTTGGTAGGAGAAATTACAAAGTTGCCTTTTTTTATACCAAGAGATTTTGTGAAATTTATAATTTAAATGTTCTGAAGTTTTTATATTGAGAACCTTGTTAGAGACACGCTTTGGAACCACGGACAAACGAAGTTAGTAACCGTCGTTTTATTTAAAGCAGAAACTTCGTTTAATTTAGGAGGTATGACATGTTGATAAAAAACATCAATAAAAAAACAATCATATTATTTTTAGCTTTATTCATGATTTTGCTCACCGCCTGTGGCGGTAGTAATGGAGATGACGGTGTGGCCGATGCCGATGATGGCGTGCCGCAGGTTGTTGAAGAGGATGGAAATACGGCCGTTGATGAGCCAACCGATGAACCCGAGCCAACCAACGAACCGGAACCGACCCCTGAGCCAGCACCGACCGACGAGCCAGAACCTGAGCCAACCGAAGAACCAGTCGAAGAACCAAGCGAAGAACCAACAGCCGAACCTGCTGAAGAAGAACCAGCAGAAGAACAACCTGCTGCTGTGGAAGCTTCGGGGGCGGGTTTTGCCTGCTTTGGTACATCTGGTGAGGGGCTTAATTGCTTAACTCAAGAGGGTGAATGGGTTGCTTACACGCAAGATAATTCTGACCTGTACATCGACTTTATTTCATCGCTCGATGAATGTAATGGCGAAATTTTAATTGGGTTAAGTTCTTCGCTTGCTATTTTTGATGGTGCTACTTTCAGGAATTTCCCAGATCGAGAAGATTTTGGGTCTAACGAAGCGGCCGTTTGTGATGCAGACGGCAATGTCTGGGTGGCTCATTTCCGTGGTGTAAGTGTTTACGATGGCTCGACTTGGACCACCTATGATGAAAATAACTTTGGTGGAGAAACTCTCTTGCTAGATATTGCCGTATCGCCAAATGGTGACATTTGGGTTCTGTCTACTAACACAATTGCTCGCTTTAACGGCGCAGATTGGGAGCTGTTTACGGAAGGCTCAGGCTTATCTGACACCTATTTCTTTAAGAATCTAATTATTGACCATCTGGGCGTGGTTTGGGCGAGCTATGGTGGTGGGCTATTGGTGTTTGGTGAAGGTGTATGGACTGAAAAGGATAGCGGCTCGTTTCTCACACCTCAAGCACTTGCTTCTGACAAATCTGGCAATATTTATTTAGGCACATTTGCTGACGGTATGCTTATTTTTGACCAATCAACGTGGCAAACTGTTTCATTGAGCAGCGGGCAGGTTGAGGCGATTGAAGTAGATGATAACGACCGTATTTGGGTTGGTACTGAATATGGGCTTAACGTTCGCGATGGTGACACTTGGCAAGTCTATCGCATGGATAATGCCAACTTGACCAGTAATCGATTCGTTGAAGTTGTAGTAATCGGTGAAGGGCCAGCCTTACCCGCGCCGGTTGATAAAGCACCGGGTTCACTCACCGGCTTCTTTACGCTCGATGGTGCTCCCTATGCCGACACAATCGTTGAGATCTGCGTTGAGGAGCTATACAGCAGTTTTAATGGACCAACCCCTTGTTCAGAGCAGCCTTACTCTCAACAAACAGTGACCGATGAAAACGGTGTATTCACCTTTGAAGATGTCCCCGTTGGTTTATATTCGATTGTTGTTCAAACGGGAGATAGCTGGGCCAAGTATAGTGGTGAATTTAGCTTTGGGTCTGAATTTGTATCAGTTTTGCCAAATGAACAAACCGATATTGGTGAGTTAATTATTACGCTTGAGGAAGAAGGCTAGCCTTACGATTTAGAAAACCCTCCGAGGGGAATGGATTTTGTGATTGTCCTGACCTCTTGGAGGGTCAAATTTAGATTTAATTTTCAGTTTGGGGTGCAGGGAGTTCAACCATGCCGAAGCGCGTTTTGAGCAGGGCTAACAGAGTCGGAATACCGTCCCAGGGAGTTAATTTTTTGCCCTCTTCACGATGCTCATATCGAATGGGGGCTTCTTCAATTTGAACCCCAAGCGCCAATAGCTTTGAGGTGATTTCCCCCTCGATTTCAAAACCACGGCTGTTTAGCTTTAAAGATTGCATCAATTTTCGATCGATGAGCTTATAACAGGTTTCCATATCGTTCAGCTTACTGCCGAATAAAATATTGGTGGCAAATGTCATCGCATAGTTGCCCCATTTCATAAGCGCTGAGCGCTCGCTTAAATCGCGCACGCCATAAACAGCTTTGGCGCTTTTCTCGATGTAAGTTTCGACAAGGGCTGGATAATCTTCTGGATAATATTCAAGATCAGCATCCTGAATAATAATGACGTCCCCATGAACGTGCTTGAGTGCTGTGCATATGGCAGTGCCTTTTCCTTGGTTATGAGGATGGGTAATTAAGGAAACCTGATTGTTCTCAACGGCCGTTTTTAGCAAATCTTTGGTTGCTTGGTCTGAGCCATCATCAACGATTATGACCTCTTTATCAATGGGAACCGCTAAAACGCGTTCTAAAAGCACGCTTAAAGTTGAGGCCTCATTATAAACAGGAATGATGACAGATAATTTCATATCGAGAAGTTTAACCGTTCTTAATTTTTCTTGCCACATGTTACAATTGAAGGATAAATTTTGAAAATAATAATACGTGGAGACAAAGAATGATAGACGGCCGTATTCAAAAATTAGCAAAACTCTTGGTGTCATATTGCGTTTCAGTCAAGCCGGGAGATAAGGTGGTTATTAATGGGGAATTGGTTACACGGCCGTTAATGCTGGCTTGTTATAAGGAAGTAATCAATGCCGGGGGCTTGCCGTTTGCCAATTATAGAGACTCCGCAATGCAAGAATATTTCCTCAATGAAGGTAATAATGATCAGCTTGAATTTGTCCCAGAACTGGCAAAACTTGTTGCCGAAACCTATGATTGTGCAATCGGTTTAATGGGGACCGAAAATACGCGAATATTGTCTAAAGTTGATCCAGCCCGTCAGCGAACAAATCAAATTGCCCAGATGCAACTTCAGAAAACAATGCTGGCCCGCGCTGCCGCTGGTGAGTTTCGCTGGGTTGGTACTATGTTCCCCACTCAAGCCTATGCCCAAGAAGCAGATATGTCGCTAAGTGACTATGAAACGTTTGTGTACAACGCGTGTCTGCTTCATAAAGAAAATCCTGTGGCTGAATGGAAAGCCATTCAGCAAAAGCAACAAAAGTACGTTGATTTCCTTAAGGGAAAAAAGAAATTAACAGTAAAAGGACCGCATGTTGATCTAACGATGTTGATAGACGGCCGTACCTTTATCAATGATGGGGGTGAAAACAACATGCCGGGCGGTGAAATTTTCACAGGCCCCGTTGAAGAGTCTGTCAATGGATGGATTCGATATAGTCATCCTGCTATTTACGCTGGCCGTGAAGTTGACGGCGTTAAGCTTCATTTTGAAGAGGGCAAAGTGGTGAAATCAACCGCTAAAAAGAACGAGGAATTTTTGAATTCAGTATTAGATAGCGATCCAGGGGCACGATATTTGGGCGAGTTTGCCATTGGCACAAACAATGGGATTGATAGATTCTCTAAATCAATTTTGTTTGATGAAAAGATTGGGGGCACCATTCATATGGCGGTTGGGGCTGGCTATCCTGAATCAGGCAGTAAAAATGAATCAGCCGTTCATTGGGATATGATTTGTGATATGCGCGATGGTGGGCAAATTTGGGTTGATGATGAGCTCTTTTATGAAAGCGGGAACTTTTTAATCTAAGATGACAAGTTGGCCTATAAAGCTAGATACGCCCAGTGGGGAGCTTGCCCTGCCGATTTTCTTGCCCGATGGTACCCAAGGTGTCGTTCGTTCAATTGATGGTCAAGATTTAGCCGCATGTTCAATTCAAGCGGTGCAAATGAATGTGTTTCATCTCATGCAGAGACCCGGCTCATCAACGATTCAAGCGCTGGGCGGCTTGCACAAAATGAGCGGGTGGCCCCGACCGATTTTTACAGACTCCGGTGGAT
>JBCCFD010000052.1:0-26312 GCA_039029915.1 Chloroflexota bacterium | reverse complement strand
GTTTGACCATACTGCTATCTCGTCTCTTCCAGTTTGGAAAAGCTCAAGGAAAAATATCCGGTAGAGATTCAGTGGCGCTCTTATGAACTGCGTCCCGCTGGCACCGTGTTGCCTCCTGAATATAAGGAGCGCATTCTGGCGGCGCGTCCTCGCTTTCAGCAAATGGCAAAAGAGCAGTATGGTTTAGAGATTAACTCTGGCCCGTTTGGGATTGATAGCCGTCCTGCTCTCGTCGGAGCGAAATATGCTGAGGCGCAAGGGCGTGGGGATGCGTATCACGATGCTATCTACCAAGCGTACTGGCAAGAAGCCAAAAACATTGAGGAAACGGCCGTTTTGCAAGAGGTTGCTCAAAATGCTGGCTTAGAAGTAGAGCCATTTATGGGTGCGCTAGAGAGCAATGAGTTCCAAGAACAGGTTTCGGCCGACATCAGTCAGGCGTTCCAGTTTGGTTTATCCGGCGTGCCTGCCTTGGTGTTTGAAAATAAATATCTAGTCTCGGGTGCTCAGCCGCTTGAGGTGCTTGTGCAGGTGGTGGAACAGGTGATGGGGGAGAAGATGGGAGACAAGAGTAGAGAGTAGAGAGAAAAGAGTAATAAATTGAATAAAAATCATCATTTTTTTACAACAACCTTATCCCCCTTCACAAACGGGGTGTGAATGACGAAGTGCAAATAATCGTTAGAGCTTTTTGTGAAGGTGTGTACTTCATTTAGCTCTAGGACGATCATGTCCCCAGCTTTGAGGTTGATAGGTTGGTCATCCACCACGATTGTGCTCGTACCTTGTGCCACCAAATAAACCTCATACATTTTTTCGTGATAGTGCAGCAAATCAATGCCTTCGTTGGCATATCCAATCGGTACGAGCACATTAGAATTCCACGGGCCAACAAACCAGCCTTTGGGTTGAGCTAAATCGATAGATTGGTGAATCATAGAGTTTACCTTGCTGTAAACAGCATCACTTCAGCATTTGTTTCGATAAAACGATCGGAAAGGTCAAAGTTAGAATCGATGAGACCATCGATAAGCTCATCTCTTTCGTTTTGATCGAGATGGGACATGATGAGCCAAAAGCGGGGGGCCGTGCCTACGGCCGTTTCTATTTCAGCGAGTTTGTCTGGCAAAGGTTCACTGCGGAACCAACTGCCAATTGTTGTGGGAACAGGTGGCGTGGGTTGGTAGACACCATAAGCGGGCACAGCCCCATAATAGACAAAAATATGGTCAGAAGGCGCCAAGCGCTCATTCATATGCTGGACTGCCGGACGAATATTTTCACGAGGTAACCTAAGCCAAGGGTTTGGTGAGAAGGGCAAGTTAGGTAAAAAGGCGATAAAAATGAAAATCACTAGGGCAAAGGATATCATGCCAGCAGGACGCCACGTCCATAACCATAAAATCCCGGCACTAACGGCCGTAAATATCAGCGGCGAAAGCAATAACCCATACCGGTGCCCGAACGGATAAAAGCCGTACCCGTAGGCCACATAGATTGCTAAAAATAGGGAGACCAGCAGAATTGAAAGGTGAGCTTGATTCTGATGTCTCGAAAGCGCTAGTAGTCCAAAAAAGAATAACGCAATAAAAAACCAAGTTACGATGTCTGGTGCACCGAGACTAAATGGGGTAGTCAGAAATGTGGCAAACTCTGAAAAAAGCTGCGTGTCCAATCGACGTAAGGATGCCATGAGGCCTGGGTTAACAAAAACGGCGCTGACTTTCTCATTACGGGTGACGCGCGCAAACTGTTCGGCGAGGTAAAAGTTGTAAAGCACAAAAATACTGGCACCGAGCCAAAGGTGAAACGCCAAAAACCCAATAGCTTGTTGTCTGCTTCGCTTTTTCCAAGTACGCCAAGCCAAATCTAAATCGAAGACGGGGAAGAGCCAAGCCAAGCCATAGTAGCTGTAAATCGAGATGATGCAGGTAACGGTTAGAAGAATCCAATCACGTAAACGGCCGTGTTTGCCAGCTCGTTCGAACGTAATCAGCAGCAGGAGCGTCAGGGCTACCGTCATGCTGTACTGACTGACCTCTTGGGCATAGTAGATTTGCACGGGGGCAATGGCGAGCAATACGGCCGTCATCAAACCAAGCCGCGGCCGTTTGAGCTGGTTTAGCCACACAAAAGCTAAATAAACGGCCGTTACGCTAAAAAGCACGGCCGGCATTCGCAGCCAAATTTCACTTGATGTCAGTAAAGATATGGGATGGTGAATCAATCGAAAGAGAGGGGGATCGGCCCCATCGCTAATGAAAAGGAGCTCGGGCCACGGCGTTTGAATTCGTAAGATCTCCCGCCCTTCATCAAACCAGAAGCTGTGGTCGCCCAGTTTATATAAACGCAAAAGCAGCGCAACGACCGTTACCCCCAGTACAATCTGATGCTCCCGACCGCTTAACCGATCAACTCGTCTCTCCATAAGCCCAAATCATACCACGCCCCTTGTTGCCTGCCACTTGCTATCTATTCAAATAGAAATGCCATAACAGTCGTGCCGCTACAGCTCGCCAAGGTCGCCACGCTTCCCCGATTTGCTCCAATTCATTTGCTTTTGGACGATAGTCAAGTCCTTTAATTTGCTGTGCCGCCACCTGGAGTGCTAAATCCCCCACGGGCCAGATGTCGGGACGTTTCAATACCATAAGTAGATACACATCGGCTGTCCAAGGGCCAATGCCCTTTATGGCGGTAAGCTGGTTTCTTACTTCTTCGTCAGGGAGATTGGGGAAGCTGTTTAGATTAAGGTGTCCATTTTGAATGGCTTCGGCTAGAAAACGGCCGTATTTTGTCTTTTGCCGACTAAAACCTGCCTCTCGAAGCGTTAAATCATCTAGGGCAAGAAAGGCGTCTGGCGTAAGCGGGTTAGCGATGGCAAGCAGCTTATCAAATGCTGCCTTAGCTGAGGCAAGGGATACTTGCTGCTCCAATATGATGTGAATGAGCGTGGGGAAGCCTGGTTCTCGTTCCCACATCGGCGGTGCGCCAAGGGTCCAATAGATTTGGGCGAGATCGGGGTCTTGCTCAGCAAGGGTTTCTAGGGCTTGTTTGTAGGTGGTTCCCGTTAAAGCGTTCATTTGCTTTTTGTAACACAAAGGGATGAAGAGACAAGGGGAAAAGAGCAAAGTATGTAGGGTGAAGGATGAAAGCGGCGTGCAAATTTGCTGGTGCGCAGGAACATAACTTTCTAAATTCATTATTGACTTTTAGACTGTAATTTTTTAAAGTACTTTGTATTACAAAGTACTTTGTTGATTGTGAGGCTGAAATGGATTCAAAAGAGGCGCAAGCCGCATTAAAACAGATTGAGGAAAGCCAACAGGCCGTTCAGTTAATGGGTCGTCGCGACGTAGGCTGGTTTTTTATTATTTGGGGTTTTGTTTGGCTGGTTGGCTTTATGATAAGCCATATAGGCACACCATTCTCGTTAGGCTGGATGTGGTTTGCTCTTTGTGGTTTAGGTGGTGGCCTATCAGCAATTGTTGGCGTTCGGCTAGGTCAAAAAGTGCAGTATCGTCAATCTGGACCCGTGCTAGGCTGGTTTTATCCTGCCGTGCTCGGGTTTGGCTTGCTGTGGGTGTATCTCGCTGAACCGGGTATGTGGGAAGAAACGGCCGTTTTTGCCATTACCCTCATCACCTTTGCCACGGTAGTAACCGGAATCCTGCTGAGACAATCTGTTCTTCTATGGATAGGTATCATTAGCACAGTTGCGGTTGTTTTGATTTACAGCCTCTTGCTACCACTATTTGGTTTGCTCATTGGCTTGATTGGGGGCGGCGGCATGTTGCTAGCAGGCCTCGCTATGCGGGTGCGAGGGTAAGCTCATGTCACAGCTAGATAAACTGATTCACCAGCCCGTTCGCTTGCAAATTATGGCCATTCTGGTGGCCCAAGATGAGGAAGCCCAGCTTGGATTTACAGCCTTGCGTGACACATTGAATCTTTCAGATGGGAACCTCGGCACGCATCTTCGCAAGCTTGAAGATGCCAACTACGTACAGCTCAACAAAACATTTATAGCTCGAAAACCGCAAACGTTTATTCAGGCTACCCCTTTAGGTCGGCAAAAGTTCCAAGACCATGTTGCGATGCTTGAATCCATCTTGGCACAGGCCGGCAAACCACAAACAGGAGATAAATGATGACAATTCTTATTCGTGATCGTGTAAATAGAAAAATTGTAGTTCACCGGTTTGTTGCCTACTTTATCGATATGACCTTGTTAATGATTGCCGTGCAATCCGTGCAGTGGGGACTGTTTATTTTAACTGATGGATTTCCGTTTAATCAACTCGCTTTAAGCAATAGCGGGATATTGATTTATGGTTGGGTGTTTTTAACGGTATCGATACCAATTTGGCTCTACTTTATTCTACAAGAGCGTTCGGTTCATCACGCCACAATTGGTAAGCGGATTATGGGCTTGGTTGTTGAGTCTCAAAATGGAGAACCGGCTAATCTTGGTCAAATCATTTCTCGGACAGTGATCAAACTGTTGTCATGGGAAATTTTCCATCTTACATTCATGTTCCCGACTCCGCTAGTAAACGATCCATCCGCTGGCTTTCGAATAGGGTTTGTTGTTGGATATCTGATTTTGATTTTATATGTCCTAGTTTTGATACAAACGCCTCTATACCAAAGCGTGCATGATTTAATTGCGCGAACAGTAGTTCGTAAAAAATGATAAAACAAACGGGTAAGGGCGAGTCAAATCGCCCTTATTTTTTACGCACTCATTAATCTTGATTGCTCAATTGAAATTTAAGATTTTCATTGAAAATTAGTTAGAGAACGGCCGTATCCTTCGAACAATCTATTCAACTATTGCTCGGCCTCTAAAGTAGTCGAGTAGTCCCAGCAGAGAATCTCTTCACGGCCTATTTACGCAACGGCACAAAAATAGACTTATACTTCTCCATGTAGTTCGCGCAGTACGGCCGTTTTGTGGTGGAGCCACCCCACAGATGACCCCAAAATAGAATGCAGACACGTTGATGCAAATTGACGATTTATCTTTTGTTACCCGCTGCGCGACCGTTTATTGGCGCCTTGACCTGTCAATGAGATTGCAAATGAATAATAAATCTGATTTGGAGATTTATGGGGATATGGCTTGTCGGGCAAGGCATTTAGTGGGGGTGTTGAGCAGAACAGAACCCTACATCTTTAGGAGACTAAAATATGTTTAATTTTTCTCGTGGTTTGGTTGCCAAGAAATGGCAGCGTCTCACTTTGAGCGGCATTATGGGCACCGTACTGCTGCTTGGTGGACTGGTCGCAACCGGTTTTGCGGATGATGTGACCGGTTCTCTTGCCGTGACGGGGGGCTCGCTCACCATGTCCGCCGTGGATAATCCAGCGTTTCCGGGCATTACGCTCAATGGCTCTGCCCAAACGACCAGCGACAGCATTGATATTGATGTGCAAGATTTGCGCGGTTCAGGGGCAGGTTGGCATTTAGAAGTGACCTCGACCACCTTTACCAATGGCACCAATGATCTGCCAACCACCGCCATGTCGATTACGGGTGTAACTACTTCTTGTGATGGCACGACCTGTACCGATCCAACCAATGGCAACTCATACTCGATTACAGTGCCAGCGGGAGCGACAGCCCCAACGGCCGTTGAGTTTTTTGACGCCGCTACCAATACGGGAATGGGTGATTTTACGATTACGCCAACCTTTGAACTGGCTGTGCCTGCCACTACCTATGCCGGTACCTACACCAGCACGATTACCCTGACGATTGCCAACACACCATAGTTTTTATATGAGATCGTCACTCTCCAAGAGTGACGATCTCTGCTGATCAACACGTGGAGCATAGATGAAAATTCTAAAAAATAGTTTGATGGCTTTGATTTTTGGTCTGCTCGTAACGGCAGTAACCGCTCAACCTACCTCCGCCCAACTCAATACCAGCGGCTTCTCTCTGCAGGCAATGGCTGAAGACGGCGAGACGGTGGTGCCTTATTTTGAGCTGGACGGTGATTTTGGGAGCCAGCTTGAAGGGCAAATGTATATCGTTAATCGGGGAGATGAGGTTGGCACGGTGGATCTTTATGCGGTTGATGCCGCTACGGGCGATACGGGTGGCACCGTGCTTAAAATGCGCGGAGACACCAAAGCAGGGGCAGGCAACTGGATTGAACTTGAGCGTCGTCAGCTCACGCTAGGGCCGGGCGAAGGAAAATTTGTCTCGTTTGCGGTGCGTGTGCCAAACGGTGTGCGCGGTGGGACTCATTTGGGCGGTATTGTGATGGAACCTGCCAAAGAGACGGTTGGTGTAGTCGATAACAGTGGAAATGAGATTAGTTTTAAGGTTGATATTCAGACAAGAACGGCCGTTGCGGTTCAGGTGAATCTGCCAGGAACGGCCGTTGAGCAGCTTGACGTTGTAAACACCAGCCTTGGCGGTCACGACAGCCAGCAAATTTTATACCTTAATCTGCGCAATAGTGGTACTGAACTTTTGCGTCCATCTGGCAGCTTATACGTTATTGATTCAGCAGGCGATCGCGTGCAAAGTATCCGCTTTCAAATTGACACTTTCTTACCTGAATCAGAGATTGAGTATCCCGTTTATATCGAAAGTGAAGCTTTAGCGGCGGGCAACTACACGGCCGATTTATCGATTCGCTACGGCGAATCCCGCCAAACCTACTGGGATCAGCTTGAATTTTCGATCAGCGAAGCCAACAATGTCCAAATCTTTGAGGGCCGAGATACTCTTACTCCTCCTTACGAAGAGCAGCTAACCAATTTAACTGAAGGTCGCCCTATGTGGCACTGGTTAGCATTTGGTGGCCTACTTCTTGTGATCGTTGGGGTAGCAGGCTATTTGGGGATTTCTTTTTATGATTTAGAAAAAGTGCGCCGACAGCGCAATCAGCAAGCCGCCTCATAAATTAGAGGGAAAAGGCGCGCCTTTTCCCTCGCTTTCTCAAATTTTCATAGAACATCCGTTTCGTGGTAAAATTCCACGTCGAAAATAGAAGAATGGTCGTTGAATTGTTGAATCACAAACGATTGGCAAATTCATCCATTATTCTTCATCCTTCATCCCTCAAAAAGGTGTTCTATGACTGTAAACCAACTCGTTTTAATTGATGGACATGCACTGGCGTATCGCATGTTTTTTGCTTTACCTTTAGAAGCATTTACCACAAAATCGGGCGAACCAACCAATGCCACCTATGGCTTTATTCGGACCGTTATTGAGCGAATTTTGGCAGACCAGCCGCCTCAATACTTTGCAGTCAGTTTTGATGTAGGACGGACTTTTCGGGATGATATGTTCGAAGCGTATAAAGGCACTCGTGAGAAGATGCCGGATGAACTACGGTTGCAGATCGGCCGCATTAAAGAGGTGCTCAGTGCACTGAACATTCCAATTTTAGAGCTAGACGGGTATGAAGCAGATGACGTGCTGGGCACGATCGCGGCGCAGGCCAAACCGTTTGATGTGCCTGTTCATATTATCACGGGGGATCGGGATTTGTTACAGTTGGTGGATGACAATACGGCCGTTGAGCTGCCCCAGCGCGGTGGTCAACCGCCAAAAGTTTTTGATCATAAAGATGTTGAAGATTATTTTGGCGTTCCTCCGGTGCAGGTTGTCGATTGGAAAGCGCTAGTAGGCGACAAAAGCGACAATATTCCTGGCGTAACGGGTGTTGGACAAAAGACCGCCACTAAACTCCTGCTTGAGTATAAAACCCTCGATGGCATTTACGACAATATCGATAATATCAAAGGAGCGATGCAAAAGAAGCTCATCGCTGACAAAGAGAACGCCTATCTCAGCCAAAAGCTAGCCCGCATTGTGGTGGATGCCCCAATCCAGCTTGATTTAGACGCCTGCATCACGGCCGATTTTGACGCAGCCAAGGTGTTTACCCTCTTTCAAGAGCTGGAGTTCCGCACTCTGACTCGCATGCTGCAAGAGCATGTCGGTGATTCTGGTGTGGTGCCCGCGCCTGAACCGGCCGCCGAGCCAACCCAAACGGTCATTGTGCAAACACAAGCACAATTGGACGAACTCGTTGAGCAACTTGACAATGCTGAACTGATCGCCTTCGATGTGGAAACGACAGGACTTGATAAAACGACCGCCGAACTGGTCGGTATCTGTTTAGCGGTAGAAGCGCCGGTTGGCTATTATGTACCTATTGCTCATTTAGATCGCGAAGCCCAGGCTGAAACGGGGCAGATGGGGCTGTTTGCTTCTGAGGCAAAGCTGGCTGTAGGTCAGCTGCCTATGGAGACGGTGCTTGAAGCGATTCGTCCTGCAATGACAGACCCCAAGATTGGCAAAGTAGCCCACAATGCCAAGTACGACTACACTATTTTAGACCGCTACAATTTGCGGGTTCACCCCATCACGTTTGATACGATGATTGGCGAATGGTTGACAAATCCAGCCACAAAGTACAAAGGTCTCAAAGATTTGGCGTTCCATCGCCTAGGCGTGGAAATGACCAATATTCAAACGCTCATTGGCAAAGGCAAAAATCAGAAGAAGTTCAATGAAGTACCCATTGAGGACGCAGCACCCTATGGTGCTGCCGATGCGGATGTAACGCTGCGACTATATCAGCCGCTGGTTGATGATATCCGGGCAATGGGGCTTGAAAAGATTCTTGAGCTTGAACTGCCCTTGATTCCGGTCTTGTCTGAGATGGAGCTTGAGGGGATTGGCGTTGATTTAGCGTTCTTCAAGCAGATGTCGCAGGATTTAGACGCCCGTATTTTGCAGCTACAAAATAAAATTACGGAGATTGCGGGACGGCCGTTTAATATTAACTCCACCCAGCAGCTTAGCGACGTGCTTTTTAAAGAGCTACAGCTTCCGGTAGAAGGGCTTAAAAAGAACAAAAGTGGCCATTACTCAACCGCCGCCAACGTGCTGGAGGATCTTAAAAAGCTGGATAAGACGGGCATCATTGACGCTATTTCAGAATATCGCGAACTAGGTAAATTAAAAAGCACCTATGTTGATGCTCTGCCGCAGATGGTTAATCCGAATGACGGCCGTATTCATACCAGCTTTAACCAAACGGGGGCGATCACGGGCCGCATTGCTAGCAACACGCCCAACCTGCAAAACATACCGATTCGCAGTGAGATTGGTCAGCAAATTCGGCGCGGCTTTGTGGCGAGAGAGGGTCATGTTTTTCTCGCGGCTGATTATTCACAGGTAGAGCTGCGCATACTGGCGCACGTCAGTCAAGATGAGGCGCTCCTAGAAGCGTTCCGCAACGACCAAGACATTCATAGCACAACGGCAGCGGCCGTGTACAGCATCCCGCTGGAAGAGGTAAGCTACAACCAGCGTCGTTTTGCCAAAGCGGTTAACTTTGGCCTGATTTACGGCATGGGGGCGTTCCGCTTGGCCCGAGATTCTGAGCTAACGTTAGCTGAAGCTGAAAATTATATCAAAGGGTATTTTGAGCAGTTCCCCGGTATTCGAAGCTATCTAGATGAAACAAAAGAGCAAGCAAAGTCTCAGCGGTATGTAGAAACATTGCTCGGTCGACGGCGCAACTTCCCCGTTTTTGGTGGCGCAATGAGTGGCTCGAATCGGCAGTCGTGGCTGCGGGCTGAGCGTGAAGCGATCAACCATCCCATTCAGGGAACGGCGGCGGATATTATCAAGATTGCCATGTTGAATTTGCATGAAAAACTACGGCCGTATCAAGCCAAAATGCTGCTGCAGGTACATGATGAGCTGCTGCTTGAGGTGCCGGAAGAGGAACTCGACGACGTGCGGGAATTGATGATCACAACCATGTCCAGCGCTTATCATCTCGATGTTCCCTTGAAGGTTGATGCCAGCAGCGGTCATAATTGGCTGGAATTAAAAGAGTAAGCTTTTCAGCGAAAAGCTTACTCTTAAGTGTCAGGTGTCGCGAAACGTCCTGATGCTTGACACCCAATACCTGATACCTGATGCCCTATGTTCCGCCCTCTAAATCCTTTTGCTCTAAAAGAAAAACTTCCCACACGCGGTAATTGGCTGACGCGGGGCATTGGCCGCACCGTTTTAAGATTAGGTGGCTGGCAGTTTCAGGGGAAAATACCGAATGTGTCGAAAGCGGTGCTAATCGCCGCGCCGCACACATCGACATGGGATTTTCCGATCGGGATGGCAGCGATTTTGGGGGTGGGGGTCAATGTACAATGGTTGGGGAAGGCTGAGTTAGTAAACGGCCGTTTTCGCCGATTTTTTCATTTTCTTGGGGGAATTCCTGTTGATCGACGCTCTACTAATGGAGTGGTGGCGCAAATCGCTGAGCAGTTTCGGAGCCGTCCTTATTTTTTGTTGGCGTTGGCTCCTGAAGGAACGCGAAAACCTGTTGAGCGGTGGAAGCTTGGATTTTACCATATTGCCCAAGCTGCCGATGTGCCGATTGTGCCTGTGTCACTGGATTACGGCCGTAAATGGATCGAAGTGGGTTTGCCTATCAACCCGCAGGACGATAGGGATACTGTATCACAAAAAGTCGCCGATTTTTATGAAGGGGTGCTCGGCCGAAATCACCACAAAGCCGCATTGAGTTTAAACCAAATAAAAGGGAATTAATAAAGGATCAACAGATCTGATTTTTATCCATTTTATCCACGGTGAAGCTGAATCATCTGTGTCATCCGCGTTCCATTTGAAGAATAGCTAAATTTTTTTTGTTGATTTTCTCTTTTACTGAGAAACCCTGTCTGTGGATGGCTTTTTTTGAGGTTTAGATTTGCGTTTGGTCGCTAAATGTTTTGTGATTGTGGGCTATATTCCTAATCTTTGGTCCTGTTACGGTTTTAAATATGTGCAAAATGTGAACAATATATTGACAAAATGCCAGAACCCTTTATTATTTAGCGTGGATAACTATTTATGATATTTGTAATTAATTGAGACGATGCAGGACGTTTTATGACTTTATTTAAACGAAAAAGTGCAAACAGCCATCAAGATTACCAGATTGATCATTCAGCCATTATTTCGCTCAGAAATATTGTGAAAACTTTTCCCGTTGGAGACGATGAGATAACCGTACTTCACGACATCTCGCTAGATATTGAAAAAGGGGAGTTTGTTTCGATTGTTGGGCCGTCTGGGAATGGTAAATCTACCTTACTAAACATGGTGACGGGCATCGACCGCCCAACGGACGGTGAGGTGATTGTCACCGGACAAAAAGTTCACAGCATGAGCGAGAATCAGCTGGCTAAGTGGCGCGGTCTGGAAGTCGGTATTATTTTTCAATTTTTCCAAATGCTGCCTGCACTCAGTCTTTTGCAAAACGTATCCTTGCCCATGGAGTTTATGGGCAAATACGGCCGTTCTGAACGCAGAGACCGGGCCATGAGCCTGCTCGAGATGGTCGGACTAGCAGACCAAGCCAATAAACTACCTGGTATGGTGTCTGGGGGACAGCAGCAGCGAGCCGCTATTGCTCGCGCTTTAGCTACGGATCCAAAACTGCTGGTCGCTGATGAACCTACAGGGAATCTGGATGCCAAAACGGCTGCTCAGGTATTTGACCTCTTTTTACAGCTCGTTGAAGAGCAGGGTAAAACGATGCTTATGGTAACCCACGACAAGCAGCTAGCCGATCGCATTCCACGAAAGATTGAAATTGTAAACGGCCGTATTGCGCACGACAGTAAATATCCAGCACCCATCCCAACGTTTGAAAATCCGATGATGATGAATGGGCGGACATTAACTGAAACGGCCGTTGCTGGAGATTGAGTTAGTCACAAATTGGATGGCTGGAAGCGTCGCCCCAATGATTATTGGGGCCAACATTGATTTACCACGCCATCGAGATTTGAACTAAGAGTACAACTATGAATTCTTTACTCGCTAAAGTTTGGGCAGATTTATGGGGCGACAAATCCCGCACCTTCCAAGTGATGATGGTTATCGCACTCGGCGCTATCGGTGTTGGATTGGTTATCGGTGGTCGTAATCTTGTTCAAGGTGCTGTCGCCGACAATTGGTCAGCCGCGGAGCCACCCAATATTAGTCTCAGTGTTAATCCGCCCCTAACCAGCGAGCAAATTAGAGCCATTGAGCGGATCGAAGGTGTTGATCAAGCCGAAGGCCTATATTCAACCGGCATCGAATGGCGTCTGCTGGGCACTGAAGAATGGAATACTGGTTTATTGAACGGTCGGGACGATTTCACCGATCAAAAAATGACGCTTGATGGCTTAAAAAGCGGCAGTTGGCCTTCACGAAACACCGCTGCTATTGGCGTCGTTTCCGTTGGCACCGTTGGTGCGGTCGAGGGTGATATTGTTGAACTTCGTTTTGGAGACACGGTGCGCACGTTTGAACTTGTCGGCACCATCGATCCTATTGGCCCCCAGCCGTCTTTCTTTGAAACATTTTACGTAGACGGCCGTACTTTTAACCGCCTTACAGGTCGTGATACCTATAACATTGTGCAAACTCGCTCCTTCGCTCCTTTTGACCAAGAGGCATCAGAAGCCACCGATCTCCTGATTCAAGATTATTTTGAGGATATTGGGGTTGATTCAGTGGGGACGTCGTTTCCTTTCCAGGCGCGTGTTATTCCGCCTGACGTACCCCCGGCCGCCGACATTTTAAATACGCTGTTCCTCATTCTTGGCATTATTGGCGTGGTGGTGGTTATTTTGGGCGTTTTCTTAGTGTACAACAGCATAAGCGCCATCGTCACCCAGCAGGTTGATCAAATTGGCGTCATGAAGGCGATTGGAGCAAGTGCCTGGCAGGTTATTTGGGGATATTTACTTCTCGTTGTTTGCTACGGCATTTTAGCTGCTATTGTGTCGATTCCTATTGGTACAGCTGCTGCGTTTGGACTGCAGGCTTTCTTTGCCAGCTTTTTAAATTTAGAGATTGTTGGCTTTACGGTAGATGGAACGGCCGTATTGATTCAGGTTCTCATCTCAATGGTAGCGCCGCTACTGGCCGCACTCATTCCGCTATTGAACGGTATGCGAATCACTGTTCGGGAAGCCATTAACACCTATGGGTTAACCGGCGCAGTTAATGTGATTGATCGGCTAGTGGCCCAAGCTAAACGCGTTCCTTACTCTGTTTTGCTCACCATCGGCAATACCTTCCGCAATCAGAAGCGAGTGATTATTATTCAGGTTTCGCTCATCGTGGCTGGGACAATCTTTATGATGGTGATGGGGGTTCGTGATGCCACCAGCTTTACCTTTGGGCAAAAGCTACAGCAAGTCCATAATTATCAAGTGGGCTTATCGCTTGAGCAACCGGAGCGCACGCTGCGCGTCGAATCAATTGCCTCAACGGTTGAAGAGGTCGAAACGGTGGAGTCTTGGCTTGTCTTTTCAGGCAGTGTGCGCCCAGAGGCCCAATT
The DNA here is from genome assembly GCA_039029915.1 of Chloroflexota bacterium. Taxonomy (GTDB): domain Bacteria; phylum Chloroflexota; class Anaerolineae; order Promineifilales; family Promineifilaceae; genus QQUD01. Next base: position 12,921 of record JBCCFD010000052.1, on the reverse strand, counting down.
AGATAGTGATGTGACTGACGCGCGGGTCACTATTTTAGGCCAACCACCGGAGACTGATTTTTATAAGCCAGAACTGATTGAGGGTCGCTGGTTAGCGGCTGATGATGTCAATACGGCCGTTATGGGTCAGCGCGTCAGTGAAGCCAAAGGATTTGAGATTGGAGATTGGGTTACTTTAGAAGATAGTCAGGGTGAGACGCTGCTGGTTGAAGTGGTCGGCTTTCATTATGACCCTGCCCTTAACACTTCAATCCATATTCCCCTAGCGACCTTACAGCGAGAGTGGGGCTACTTTGACCTAACCAATACGCTTTGGGTACAGACGTTTAGTGCAACCGGCGTCGATGAAGAAACGGCCGTGGCTGAAGCGTTAGAAATCATTTTAGAAGACAACAGTATTGGTGTAGGCCTTGGCAGCACCTACGGGGACGCCTCAATCAGCGCTATAACAGAGCAATCTATCGAAGGGTTTAGCATCATTATTCAGCTACTCGCCATCATGGCCGTTGTGATAGCCTTGGTTGGTGGTGTCGGGTTAAGCGGGGTTCTCTCCCTCAGCGTTCTTGAACGAAGACGTGAGGTTGGTGTGATGCGGGCCATTGGGGCATCATCTTGGCAAATCATTCGGCTCTTTGTTGGAGAAGGGATTTTGTTGGGATTTATTAGCTGGATAGTGGCCCTTCCCTTGAGCATTCCTGCCGCCTATGGGCTCGCCACATTTGGACTGTCGTTTGTCCTCAATCAACAATTGGCCTACCGTTTCACCCCCACCGGGGCCGTGCTTTGGCTGGTCATAATCACCATCTTAGCTATTATCGCCAGCGCCTTGCCTGCCCGAGGTGCCGCCAAAATCAGCGTTCGCGAAAGCTTATCATATCAATAATGATTGGCGTTATGCGCTAAAAACCTCTAAGGTTTAGACTAAATCAGTGGCAAACCCAGAGAAGCTGAAACCCCGTGAGGTTTTCATTATTGGACCTGCATAACCTAAATCATTCGTTATTTTTTGTTCAACAATTAATAACCATTTATTTTGTTGATTTTAGAAGCCTGTACTATTTGATTTCCCTCTCCATTCAGTTACACTTCCTCGCATTTTTGTAGGTCAACTTACGTCTAAGAGAACAAAGGACAGCAATGACACAACAATTCAACAGTGGGGACTATTTGGGTGACGAGCAAGATGTGCATAGTTATCCGCAGCGGGGTGCTCTCACTCCTCAGATGGGAACGGGTTTCACAGAAAAGTTTGCAAAAGGGATTTTGCGTCTGTTTGGGTGGCGTCTTGCTGGCCGTATTCCCAATTTATCAAAGATTATGGTTATTGGTGCCCCGCATACCTCAAATTGGGATTGGATATTGGTCATGCTAGCGGCGTATGGCTTGGGCATCAAAATTTCATGGTTAGGGAAGCATACAGCTTTTAAAAGTCCGCTTGGTCCAATGTTTCGCTATTTTGGTGGTATTGCGGTTGATAGACGAGCGCCAAATGGGGTGGTTGGACAATGTGTTGAGCGGTTTGAACAGGCGCAGAAGCTGGCCCTGTGCATTACTCCCGAAGGAACGCGCAGTAAGGTGAATGAGTGGAAGAAAGGGTTTTACCACATAGCAGTAGAGGCTAACGTTCCTATTGTGTTGGCGTCATTTGACTTTGGTGAAAAAGTGGTCGGGTTTGGACCCACAATTTACCCTTCTGGAGATTTAGAGAAAGAGTTAGAGGATATCAAAAAGCTTTACAGTACGGTAACCGCTCATAGACCAGCCAAATTCTAGATTTAAAAAAGGGGCATGGTTTTTAAAACCATGCCCCTGAAGTAAAAAAGCTAGATTGGTTATCTGTGGAACTATTTTCTAAATCGCCTATTCAACACAGCATATGTGATTGCACTTAGTTAAGTTCAGAAAAAACTATTTTGATAGATTAGGCCACAATTTTAACCTGTTGTGAAGGTGTCTTCATTGGCTGCAGCTTGCCGTAAGTTAATGAGCGCCAAACCCATTCGGCCGGACCAAATTTGAAATATCGAAGCCAGATAGGTGAAAGAATGAGCTGGGCAGCCCAAATGCCAAAGACAATAAGAAGCTGGCCGATTCTCTCAACCTGACCAAATAACCCCAGTCCATGACCATAAAAAATAAACGTCGCTACAACGGTGTGGAAAAGATAGTTGGTGAGTGCCATGCGACCAACGGCGGCCAACGGCCGTATTCCTCTCGCAAACCGTCCACTTTTGGCAATCAACATAATAATCGCAATGTAGCCTAAGCTCACCCCAATACTGCCCCAATAGTTAAACACTGAGCCTGCAAATCGGGCGTACTCAAATGAAAAGTTACTCTCAAAAATGCGTACCAATCCATAAATGATGACGGGGAAGCCAAGGCCAAAGCCTAAAATTAGCTGATTGCGATAAAACGCATTCGATCGTTGGGCGGTGAGGATACCGAGTTTGTATAGCGCCATGCCGATTAGCATGAGGCCACCAGCTCGCCATAAGCCCCAAAAGAGTAATCCGGACGTGTTCATGTCAAGCGAAGATGGCACGCGGTCTTCCATTTGGGTAAGCCAGCCGCTTTGATAAACGGCCGTTTGCCAAGTGATCTCTTCATCTGCTGGATCCCAGTCTGCAATCAAATCAGCCTTTGTTTCTTCTGGCATGAATGGCAGGCTCGCTTGAGTTCCCAGCGGTAGCAAGGTGCCAATACCTAGCGTGAGGATACCCAGCACAATGAGCCAGGTTGGTGATAATTTGCGAAAGAAAAAGACGATTGAGGCCGTTACCGCATAGAGCACCAAAATATCGCCTGTCCACAGCAGATAAGCGTGCATTAGACCAATAATCAGCAGCCAAAATGTACGTCGATAATGCAGCCCCGCCGCTTTGCGCCAATTCCCTTCCAATTTTTGGGTGACTAACAAAATGCCAGCCCCGTACAAAATTGAAAAGATCGTCATAAATTTACTGTCTGCAAAAATGTGGCTCAAAATCCAAACCCAGCGATTAATACCGGTTAAATCCCCATACACAGTGGGATTAAAGTAGGCAGCATCCGGCATTGAAAACCCTTGAATGTTCATCAATAAAATGCCCAACAGCGCAAAGCCGCGCAAAAAATCCAGCGCAATAATACGTTCCTTAGGCTGAGTCGGTTTGGTTGAAGTCAATGTCATGTAATTTCTCCTAATGATCAGATATTGATTACTTTAATTGACTTTGGATTGGGATTGATGTGAAGGAAGTCATGTTGAGGTCATGACGAGGTCATGGTTGTGGAGCCAAAAGCGTACCGCACTTAAGTGAAACGAAGTTCCTGTTTTGAATAACACGCCAGCTTTAAACTTCGTTTCCTCAAGGTTCCGAAGCTTTTATCTAACTGTGTTTTCAATTTAGAAACTTCGGAACACTTATGCAGGTACGGTACGCCAAATTTAAAATTTGGACAAAATTTCTTCGAGGCGCTGCTTAGAGCGGGCTTGCCCCATCGCCATCATGGACTCGTAAAGGGGCGGTGACACTTTTTGCCCCGTCATGCCTAAGCGGAGCTTGCCTAAAAATGGGCCAGCCTTGCCAGAATTGGTGTTGGCTTCCCCAATGGCCAGCATCTTTTCTGAGATACTGTCTAGGTCAAAGCTGTCGCTGCTGGCTACAAAATCATAGGCGGCTTGATAAGCGGCTTTGGCCTGCTCAGCTGGCATTTGCTTGTGAGATAGTGATTCGGCCGTTTGTTCCAACGGTGATTCTTCAAACAAGAAGCGCAAGAATTCGACTGCTTCAGGCAAACGCTTGAGCCGTATTTTCATGGCGGGCATGACAATCAATAATGAATCAACATTGACTTCAAAGCCGGCCTCTTCAAGGTAAGGTTTAACCGCTTTGGCAAGGTCAAGCGACTCCATCTCTTGAATATATTGCCCATTGATCCAGTCGAGCTTGCTGTAGGGCAACCGAGCCGGTGCTGGATTGATATCTTCTAATTCAAAACGAGCCATGGCATCTTCAAGGGTGAAGATTTCGGTGTCATCCCCAAATGCCCAGCCAACGTTAGCGAGGAAATTATTAACGGCCGTTGGTAAATAGCCGCCCTCTTGAAACTCACTCACGCGGACCAACACTTGGAACTGTCCATCTTGGAAAGATTGGGTGCGTTTGCTGAGCTTGCCCTTGCCGCTGGGATTCAAAATGACGGGCAGATGGGCCAAAACTGGCATCTCCCAGCCAAACGCTTTCCAAATATTGACGTGGAGCGGGGCGGTGTTGAGCCATTCATCACCACGAGTAATGTGCGTTATTTTCATCGTGTGGTCATCGACGATGTGAGCAAGATGGTAGGTTGGCAGACCGGTTGATTTCATCAAGACAAAATCGGTGATTTGACTATTTTCAAAGGTGACCTCGCCGCGAATAGCGTCATTGATGACCGTTTGGCCTTCGAGCGGCATTTTGAAGCGAATGACAAACGGTTTACCTTCGGCTTCCAACTTGGCGATTTCATCAGCTGGCATGTCACGATATCGACGATCGTAGCCAAAAGGAACGCCTGCATCGCGCATCGCTTTAAGTTCTTCAGCGGTGGCAAAGCATTTGTAAGCATGGCCATTGTCGACAAGCCAATTGGCCCACTTTTGATAGATTTCACGCCGTTCAGTTTGAATATAAGGGCCATAAGGACCCCCAATATCTGGCCCTTCATCCCAATCTAACCCTAACCAGCGAAGGGCGGCCATTTGACTTTCAGCGGCACCTTCAACGGTGCGCTTTTCGTCTGTGTCTTCAACGCGCAGAATAAATTGACCACCATGTTTGCGGGCAAACATCCAAGTGAACAGGGCTGAACGTGCCCCACCGATATGTAGATACCCAGTCGGACTAGGCGCAAATCGTACTCGTACTGTCATTACTCATTCCTTTGGAAAATTGTCGAAAGGGGAGTATATCGGAAATGGGGGATTGTTTCCAGATTAAGGATGCAGAGGGAAAAGAGGTTAAATGGGTAATTAGGTGATTGGGGAATTTTTTGGTCTCAGGCCCCAGCCATTGACCGTGAAAAACGGCCGTTACCCGAAGTAACGGCCGTTTTTTTACTATTGATTTAACCCTTCATCATGGCAAGCGGGTTGATTTGTGCTTTTTCAGGGGCATTGGCACCGATGCGGAGGGCGCCTTCGATGACCATATCGCGATAACCGCGAGCCACGACGACTAGACCGTAGGCGTTTCCTTTCTGTAGCTGCTTAGGGAAGGTGAAGTTGCCATTTCGCTTCGTTTTGGTTGACGTCACGGCCATGTTTGGGTCTTGTGACCGTACAAAATCAGAGGCTCGTACACCAGGTTTGAGGGCGATGACGAGCGCATCCCCAATGCCTTTGCCGCGTTGGGTGACAATTTTGCCAGAGATTTGGGTGTCGGACTGCTCATCTTTGCGTCCTACCGTCACGTCCCCTTCGGCTACAATTTCGTTTCGCACCGTCAGTGAGAGACGATATTGACCGTCGGGTAGACCTGGGTTACCTTGCAGCTGAATGACCTTGCGACCCGAGCCACCGTCAGACCACTTGTCGGATTGCTCCATCGCTTTTTGGCCGTTTACAGACCAAACTTGTGACCATTTTGTGCCTTTGCGCATCCCTTTGAAGTCAAAGACGGCATATAGGGCGCGAAGGTTGCTTGGTAAAATAGCGGACGGATTGATGGGACGGCCGTCTCGCGTGATGCGAGATGAAAAGAGCAGATTGCTAAAGCTGACGTTGCTGGTGCGTGTCCCTGTTGATTTGGGTCGAGTCGTGCTGCGTGGGGCGCTGCCTTTGCTCGGAGCGGGGGTAGTTGATTTGACCCCTTTGAGCCGCACGCCAGCTTGTTGCAGCATCGGAATGGCCAAGTTGACTGGGCGAAGTCCGTTGATAAAGCCACCAATCGCCATGGGGGTGTCTCGTTGGTCAACACGGCCGTCTCTGTTGGTGTCGACAACGGGGCGGGCATCGACTGGGGTGATACCTTCACCTGCGGCCGCTTGGGTCGGGATGCCGACCAGTTTGCCTTCGTGATTAACGGCCGTTCCACCACTGTTCCCACCAGCAATGGTGGCGTCTGTTTTAATCCAGGCGCGCCGTGCCCGAACACCACGCTGTTTTGTAAATCCAGCCACGCTCCCGCTAGTAAAGGTGATCGTTTCACCCCCAATACCAGGAAAGCCGAATATTGACATAACGTCACCAAGCTCTAAGTTATCCGAATCGCCTACTTGGAGGTATGGTAGCTTGAGTCTGCCGACCGATTTGCCATCGACCCGCCCCACGATCTTTAGGACAGCTAAATCCAGTTCAGGTGATTGCCCAATAATGTCTGCATAGTAGGTGATCACAGGGGGTTCATCAGACCGTTCATTAATTGAGATGGCGAGTGTGTCAGCGGGTGGAGAGGGCATGCCCATTGCCCGTGGGTTTGCCACGTGGCAGTTGGTCAAAATAATCCCTTTGGGGTCAACGATAGAGCCTGAGCCGGTCCAAGCTGAGGAGTAGTTACCCAAAAATCCTTTTTTCAAGGCTACAATTTGCACAACGGCTGGCAAAGTTTCTTTTACAACATTTCGTTCTATATGGTCGCTCATGTTTATTCCTTACTTTGGTAGCTGTTAGCTTTTGGTAATAAGCTATAAGCTGTAGGCTCTAATTAGCCGTCCACTTGCCAGCTATCAAGCAGATGATCGAGTTGGCTGGGTGATGCTTGGGCTTTAGGGGCCGCACTTTTCGATTTTTTTCCGAAGAGGGGATGATCACTTAGCATCATCATTGCTTCTTGCAAATTATAGGCAGCCTCATCTTCACTAAGACCCGTTTTTGCAGAAATTTGTTGTGCCATGCCGCTGTCCCAGGCGAAATCCCCTTCCAAGAGGTCATCGAGATCATATGTTTCTTGTGTTTGTTGGCGTCCACCGCGACCACGCTGTGTCACTTGCTTCTTACCTCGATTGAGCAAGGCGGCCACGGCAAAGCTGAGGATGATTTGGGTGATTTGAGGAGATAGCCCTAAACGCTTTGAAATGGAGTTGGCAATGGGAGCCAGTAGAGGGTTCATTTGGCCCGCCATGCCGCTGCTGCCAGTAGACCCAGCTCCCAATACACCCCCAATGAGGTCAGCGATATCGAGCATATTTTGGGGCTGTTGCTGTTGGGGTCGAGCTGGGGCCTGCTCGCCGCCCATGGCGCCTTTAAGAATTTCCATGAGAATGTCGCCACCTGCGCCACCTCGTTGCTGCTGTTGAGGTCTCTGCTGCTGCTGAGCGCCGTCAAGCATAATTTTCATGAGTTCTTCCATCATTGTGGGTTTTTCTCCTGTTAGTGGAAAGCAAAAAGTTTTATAGCGTAAAAATGCTGCTGTTGTGGGATGCAAGGATGCTGTCTAAACTTTTTGATCATCTGACTTTTTCGATCAGGTCATTTTGATAATTCTGCCCATTAGACACAAAAACGGCCGTTTGGGTCACAAACTGAACTGCTCGGGATAATGATACAGGGATTATACTCAGATTTGAGGAAAGAGGGAGCGGTACTGGCGTGAGAGGGATAAGGGACGAAACCAAAAGCCTCCTTACTCAATCACCAGTAACCAATAACCAATTACCGATTACCAAAACAACAAAAACAAAACCCCAAACAGTGCACAATAAATGGCAAAGGGGTAAAAGTTTCGCTTGCGGAGCCAGGCAATGAGTAGGGCAATACAGGCGTAGCCAACAATGGCTGAGGTTATGAAGACGACGGCTAGCGAGCCAATTTCTGATTGCCAACCCCCCTCAGAGACCATTTCGATGCCCTGCAGTACCCCTGCGCCAAAGATGATGGGGGCGCTCATCAAAAAGCTGTAGCGGGCGGCAAGGGGTCGATCGAGGCCGCGAATCAAACCGCCGACCATCGTGCTACCGCTTCGGGAAATACCGGGCAACAGGGCAAACATTTGGAAGATGCCAATGATGATGGCATCAGCCCAGCCCATTTTTTCGAGGGTTTTTTCACCTGACCGCAACCGTTCACCCGCAACGAGTAAGGCCGCTGTGCCAATCAAAAACAGTGCTGCCCAGCGGGGGTCAGCAAAAACAGATTCAAACCAATCTTCAAGCAACAGACCCGCGATGGCGGCAGGAATTGAGCCAACGACAATATACCAGCCAAGCCGAGATTCGGCCGTGGCCATTGGTGTTCGAGTAATCAACCCTTGGATAGTTCCCGTGATGATATTTTTAATATCTGTGAAAAAGTAAATCAGCACGGCCAGCATGGTGCCTAAGTGGGCGACGACAACGGCATTAAGATCGGGCGTTTCAAACCCTAAAATGGTTGGCACTAAAATTGAGTGTCCGGAGCTAGAGACCGGTAAAAATTCCGTGGCGCCCTGAATGATTCCTAAAATAATTGCTTCGAGTAATGACATGGTTTCCTTGGGGATGGGTAACTAGTTATTGGTAAGCGGTTATTGATGATTGGTAATTGGGAAGGTGTGTGTACTTTCTGAATGTTGATTTGACCACTTTTTACTAATCATTTGTAAACTAACGGTCATTCCACGGTGGGATAATGACTTAAATATTCAGTCGCAAATTGTTCCAGTGTTCCCTTGCGAATCACCTCACGGAGTTGGTGCATGAGACCAATAAGGAAGTGAATGTTGTGGGCGCTGAGGAGCATGTGGGCCAAAATTTCATTGGCTTTGACTAGATGACGAAGATAGGCTCGCGTGAAGTTTTGGCACGTGTAGCAGTCGCAATCGGTTGTAATCGGGGCTTCGTCCCGTTCAAATTTGGCGTTGCGTAGGTTTAAGCGGCCTCCTTTTACAAAGGCGGAACCGTGTCTTGCCAGTCGAGTCGGTAGTACACAATCAAAGATATCAACACCCCGCATCACGCCATTGATTAAATCTTCAGGGGTGCCAACCCCCATGAGATAGCGGGGTTTGTTTTTGGGTAAAAACGGCATGGTGGCTTCAAGGGTTCTGTGCATTTGAGCTTTGGTTTCCCCCACCGCTAAGCCGCCAATGGCATAGCCGGGCAAATCAAGGTCCACCATAAATTTGGCGCTTTTTTCACGGAGGTCTGGGAAAATACCTCCTTGCACGATACCAAATAGAGCTTGGTCGGTGCGGGTTTTGGCTTCAATGCAGCGCAGGAGCCAAGGGTGGGTTCGATCAAGCGATTTGTAGACATAATCATGATTATCGGGTGGTGGACATTCGTCAAACGCCATGATGATATCGGCGCCTAAATTTTCTTGGATTTGAATGCTTCGCTCAGGCGTGAAGCGGTGCTTTGAGCCATCGAGATGTGATTTGAAGGTCACACCGTCATCATCAATTTTCCGAGTGTCACTGAGGCTGAACACTTGGAAGCCGCCGCTGTCGGTTAAGATCGGACCCTTCCACTGCATGAAATTGTGCAGACCACCAAAGTCGCGAACAAGTTCGTCGCCGGGCCTTAGGTAAAGATGGTAAGTGTTGCTCAAAACGAGCGTGGCGCCTGCGTCTTGCAGATCAGTAGGGCGCATCGCCTTAACCGTGGCCTGGGTGCCAACGGGCGCAAAGACGGGTGTTTCGATAGGGCCATGAGGGGTGTGAAAACGGCCGTTTCTACCCTCCGTGCCACTATCCTCTGCTAATAACTCAAATGAAAAATCAGAACTCATAGCGGGGGATTATAGGTGACAAGGTGAAGAGGTGACAAGGTGAAGAGTGAATTACTATGTTTGCTCTTGAAGTATTTTGTGACACAAATTAATTATTCCAAATCATCAAGAAATTGGTTGAATTTATCCCGATTTTGATTAGCTTGATTGACACGAGCCCTATCTGAAAGGCGGTACATTAAGAATGTGCTTGCACTAAATAAACCAATCAAGCCAATAAAATAAAAGGCGAGATAATATTGAGGTTGGTCAGGAAATGAAGATAGAATTGAGTTAAAAGGGATGAGTATGAATAGTAAAAGAATAATCAAAAAATAATTAATTCCTTTAACGGTTCTCATTCTCCAATAGAAATGGAAATCAAAGAATAAAATAAATGTTAGTACATCATCGATTATACTAACTATCTTTTGTAATACTGAGCTTCGAACGTATAGGAAAATAAGTAAATTCAGAATTAAGAGTGCAAAACTGCCTAATAAAGCAATAATCATTAGAATACCATCTATTTTGAGCTTCTTGCCATAAACCAACGAGAAGTAAAGGATTAATCAAATTTCACAAGAACGAGAATGATCATCTTGTTCCGAGCTTTTCTTTAAGGTATTTCAACGATAGAAAGCTGCGAATTTAGAAAGGACTCGATAAATCATGCTGAACGATTGTATAACAGAGTATGAAACAAATGATAAATGAGTTCACCAAACGATTACATCAAATTGGGCGGGCGGCTGATACGCGTGCTTTAGAAATTGAAAATAAACGGTCGTTACCTCCCGATATAGCTGAGGTGTTGCTAGAAAGTGGCGTTATTCGATTGTGGGTGGCTGAACGGTATGGTGGTGCACAAGCATCCGTTGAGTCATTGCTAGATGCAGTTGAAACGTTGGCTTACTACAATGGGTCGCTGGCTTGGGTAGCCATGGTGACCGGCACGGCCGCTTTAAACTCCGGTTTTTTGAGTGAAGAAGTGGGTCACATTATTTTTGATGATCCAATGGGGATGACGGGCGGTTTAGCAGCCCCAATGGGAACGGCCGTTCCGGTCGCAGGGGGGTTGCGGGTAAACGGCCGTTGGCTGTGGGGGTCAGGCACGCCATTTTGCAGCTGGATCGTGGGGGTGGCTGCGGTCGTTGATAAAGAGGGCAAGCCCTCACAATTAGCAGATGGCACACGAATGCCGCTCGTTTATTTTCCGAAGGATCAGGTCGAACTCATTGATACGTGGCGCGTGTCCGGCTTAAAAGGAACGGCCAGCGGGGAATATGAAGTGAAGGATCTCTTTGTACCCGACGGGTATTGGACCTCTTTTCCACCAACCCAGCCTCAAATTGATGCGCCGCTTTATCGCTTCCCATTTTTGGGGGCGTTAGCGGCTGGTGTGGCGTCAGTGGGGTTAGGGTTAGCCAATCGGGCGCTGGATGAGATTAAACAGCTCGGTCCGAATAAAGCGCCGCGCTGGTCGGTGAAGAAGCTGGCTGAACGGCCGTCTATTCAGGCACAAGTAGCGGAAGCGGAAGCCCGCTATATGGCTGCAGGCGCGTTTTTGCGTCAGTCGGTTCAGGAGCTTTGGTCACAAGCAGAAGCGGGGCCTGTGGATGTAAACGGCCGTCGCCAACTGCGGATGGCCGCCTCCTACGCCACCACCGAAGCCGCCAAAGTGGTCGATGCTGCCTACCATATTGGGGGTGGCTCTTCAATCTGGGAAAGCGTGCCGCTCCAGCGCCTCTTCCGAGATGTCCACGTGGTCACTCAGCACGGCATCATCTCGCCCCAGACGATGGAGATGGTAGGCAAGATGGGGTTTGGGTTGCCCGTGCCAGAGGGGATGGTTTAGAAGGGCAAAAGGATGAGGGACGAAGGGTGAAGTGAGCTTATCAGCATTTCAGCGAGTCAGTCCCTCAGCGTGTTTAGCGGTAGAATATCGTGTTTAACTTTGCCACTTCCCCACCAATAATTATCCTAGCTGCCGATCCCTGATCCCCAGCCCCGAGTCCCTAATCCCTAATCCCCAAATACATCTCTACAATCTGGTGCGGCAGTTCGTGGGGGATGCTGATGAGGTCGTAGTTGTAGAGGGCGATGACGGTGATTTTTTCTTTGATGAAGTGGGTGAAGGAGCTGCAAAAGCCGACCATGTTGCCATTGTGGCCGGCAAATAAACGGCCGTTTTCAGTCGTCACCAAAAACCAGCCATATCCCAGCACATAGTTAAACTGTGCTTCGTTATTTGCTTGCGAAGGGCGTGGTGTCCACATGAGCCGCCGAGAGTCTTCAGAGAGCAGCTTGTCCGTGTAAAGTGAGCTATTGAATTTGATAAGGTATGTGATGGATGACACCATCATCCCAGCTGAATAGGTACCTGTCGGGCTATAATATTCGGCGTTTTGAATAACCCTGTTTTTATGCGTATAGCCATTGGCTCTTCCGGGAATGATCTTATAAGGATCATTAACCTCAGTTTGGGCCATCCCAAGCGGAGCAAAGATAGCTTGCTTGAGATAGTCACCGTATGATTTTTCGCTCAATTTTTCAATGAGGTAGCCAAGCAAATAGTAGCCCGTGTTGTCGTACGCTTGGCGAGCGCCCGGTTCGAACTGGATGGGTAAGTCAGCCACAAGCTCAAGAATATGGTCTTTGGGCAAATCAAGGCGAGTGGATTTCCAATACGCTTCGACTTCGGTGTAGCTTTTGATGCCCGATTGGTGGCAGAGAATGTGGTGAATTTGAACAGGATGCCACGCTTTGGGTAGGTGGGGTAGATGCTGACCAAGCGTATCGGTGAGCTTGAGCTTGCCTTGTTCGATAAGTTGAAATACGGCCGTTGCTGTAAACACCTTTGTAATCGACGCAATTGAAAAAACGGAATCAGGTGTCACTGGGATCTGGTGCTCAACATTTTCCAGCCCAAACCCATCAACAAGAATAGGATTGTTATTGTCAATCAACCCAAATGCGAGTCCAGGAACTTGCTTTTCCTGAATGAAATCGTTGATCTTTTGTACGATTTTTGTTTTCAGCTTTGCAGATTGTTTGCTCATTTAATCTCTTGCAGGGCAGATATAAATGTATCAATTTCCTCTTCGGTGTTGTAATAGTGAACCGAGGCCCGCACAACGGCCGTTAATCCTCTCTGTTTAAACGAAATGAGGTTACCGCTGCCTTGAGATACGGATACGTTAATCTGCTTTGTGGCAAGAGCCGCCTTAATTTTTTCTGCTGGAACATTGTTTTTTGTAAACGTGACAATC
>JBCCFD010000051.1:0-26484 GCA_039029915.1 Chloroflexota bacterium | reverse complement strand
GTTTCGTCAAAATAGCCGTATTGATAATTTTGAAGCACCGCTCGAACTGCCATCAAGTTTCTTTGGAAATCAGGTTCAACAAAGTCTCGGAGCAGAACAGCAATCGCCGGGAAGCCCTGACTATCTAGATAGTTCATGGCGTCACCGTGAATAGTAAAACCGACCGCGCCCTCGTAATCTGGTTCATAAATGTAACTTGTGGCTTCGCTATAAATCGCAGCGAGGTTGTCAGAAACGGCCGTTGCGTCACCGCAGCCACCGGGAGAAATAGCCCCGTCTTGTGAGCGGGCCATCCAAAACACGATCGAAGCTGGCTCAATTTCCAAAATATAATCACGCAAAGCTATTGTTTCAGGTTCAGAAAAAGCTTCTGGTCCACCCTTGCCGGGTACAACATCACCCCCGATGATTGGGTCTTCCACATGGTCGCAGCCCCAGTTTCGGTTCAAATCGACCCCATTGGCATTGTAACGGCCGTCTCGTTCCCCAGTTGCATTTGGGCTATCTGGATTGAGGTCGGGGATAATGTGTAGCGTGACGTTTTTGGGGATTTCTTGGGGATTATCTTCAAAATAAGCGATTAGTTGCTCAGCTAACGTCACCGTGCTGGGCGCCAGCCCAGAATGAATGCCACCAATGAAAAGTAGATTGACTGGCCCATTACCAAATTTAATTGCCTCGATTGGCTGCTGATTGACCGAAAAACCGATGTCAACGGCCGTTGAGCCGAATGGGGTTGGTGATGGGGGTACAGTTGGGGTGGGGCTAGATGTTTGGGTGGGTGTTGGGGTTGGTGTGATTACAAGCCCCGCAATGAGGCCGTTATAGAGTGCATAGCGGGCGCCTTGGGTTGTGGTCTCTTCGCCATTTGTATTAAATTGAACAGCTTCTCCCTGTTCAAGCGTTTGACCTGTTTCGTCACTGTTGATAACGGTGCAGGTTTGTTCAATACAGTCGATGGTGATTCGAATGGTGCTGCTATTTTCTTCATTGACTTCAATCAACCCGCGATAAAGAGAGGCTCGAATGTCAGCTGGGGTTTGGACAGTAACGGCCGTGTTTTCATTGATCACGGCCACTAATCCAGATTCAATAATAATGCGAGTCTCAAGTTCTGATTCATCTGACTGAATCTCTAGAATTTCAATCGTGCTGTTTTGATCTAGAAAAAGGCGGGTTCGGTCTGAAAGCTGTAGCTCAAGAATGCCTGCATTTGATTCAATATGGAGCGTTTCAGTAGTTGATGGCACGCTGAGCTGTTCGTTGGAGGTGATGCGCTGCAGTGGCCCATCATCAATCTGGAAAATGGCTGACGGGTCAAATTTTAAAACATTTACGAACCCTTCCGGTGGGGGAACGGCCGTTGGTGCTTCGGGCGTCATTGTGGGCTGGGGCGTGTTGGTGCTGGTGCTGGTTGGAGATGCCGTCTGAGTTGAGGATGGGGTGGGCTGTGGGAAAAATCCGGCTCGAAAATCGGGCCGAGACCCGAGGATGAGCAAACCAAGGACAACCGTGATGCCCGTAAAGATTAGCCACGGTGGGATGTTGGTGAAAAACGGCCGTTTTTCATCACCTGCATTCGTAACCGTCTCTTTTGTGATTGGACTTTCTTTTTGCTGCTTGCCAAAATTAAGGTCTCCATCAATTGATAAGAATGAAACTTTCTCTAGTGCTGCGACTAAAGCACCAACAGATTGGAATCGGTTTTGGGGGTCTTTTTCAAGTGCTTTTGCTACAATCTCCTCTAATTCATTGGGGATATCATTGCGATACTTTTCAAGCAGAAAAGGCATCTTATCGACATGAGCAATCATCCATTCAAGTGTGTTGCTACACTCAAACGGCAAATGGCCCGATATCATTTCAAATAAAATAATGCCTAGAGAATAGACATCTGATTGGGGTGTGATTATTTGGCTTTGGCACTGTTCGGGCGACATATATTGTGGCGTACCGATGACGCTTTTCGTCGCAGATAGTTTCGCATTTGCATCATCAACTTTGGCGATACCAAAGTCCGAAATATAGGCCTTGTTATCCTCATCAAATAAAATATTGCTTGGTTTTAGATCACGATGAAAAACGCCTCGACTGTGTGCTTTGTCTAATGCTGGCCCAATCCGCCTGAAAATCCCCTTAATATCATTTAACGTTAATGTCCTCTCTTCAATCCTTGTGGTAAGAGTGCCCCCAGCCATAAATTTCATCACAAAATAATGAATGTTCCCATCATTCCCAGTATCGTAAACGGGAATAATTGCGTCATGCTCTAGATTGGCAATTGTTTGCAGTTCACGTTTAAATCGCTTTCTCTTTAACTCATTGGTAGATAGCAGGGCAGGAAGCTGCTTTAATGCAACCGTTCTGTTGAAATCGGGGTCAAACGCTTTGTACACATCTCCCATACCACCGCTGTCTAGGTGGGAGAGAATTGTATAACGGCCGATTTTTTGTTCCCCAGAATTAGAGTCCATGCGACTAATTTAAAACCTTTGCTCCTATAGAGAGAAATACTAGAAAGGCGAAATTTAATGGGTAGATACTAAAACCCAACAAATTTTTGCTTAAGGCGATTTGGGTTTTCATATAATGCTTGCTGTATGTTTATCCGCTTGTTAAGGTTAATCTTGTTCTCGTTGTTGTCTGCTTTTTCTCAAACCAAATTGCTGTTGCTTCCTCAGGTTTATTACTTCCCAAGATAATTGTTTCACCTGCTGAAAATAATATCCCCTCATTTGTATCAACTCTTTCATCATCTTTGAAAATTCCGTTTTTACTCTCTAAATCAACAACCTGAAGATAATTGTTGTCAATGAGCGTGAAGTGGGCATGCGAGCGGCTGATATTGTCATTTTCTAAAATAAACCGATGACCAAACTGGCTTGAACGGCCTAATGTGAACTCATCATGATGCCAAAGACGTATTCGAGTCGGTTGATCATTGTCTGGTTGCTTGATATATAGTCCGCCCCATTCAGACTTTAAAAGCTCTTCCATCTTTTTCCATTTTTGTGCAAAAAAGGCCTCTTTGGCGATCCGTTCCATATCTGTGAGGGTTAGGTGGAATTCTTTGGGTCCAGCCGTTAGGGCGAGCTCAGCCACGGCATCAACCCCTCTAAGTCTGATCCAATAATCGTTCGTCCCTAGTTTGGGTAAGGTTGAGTTTGGATGAAGCGAAGGGTGAAATAAGACGAAGCTAAATAATGTTTTTATACTTTGGTTGGGAATACTATTGAAAAGAGACGCATCAAAACTTCGCAAATAGTTGTGTAAGAGCCTCCTGGCATTTTTCGCTTGCAGGTAAGGATTATCTCGATTGCCACCCTTCACATGTTCGCGCCCATTCTTCGTTTCAGCAAACCAAGGGTCATCTAAATTTTCAGCGATGATTGGATCAAAATAATTTTTAAATTCAATAATGGCAATAAAGTTTGGACCTAATAACAAGCCATCTAATTGAGTCAAATATCCGTATTTTTGAAACTGTGGATCTTTTGTTCCATCAATATTGCCAATAAAAAGATAATCATCCTTTTCTGAATCCCCACAATGGCTATTTTGCAAAATATGACCTACGCGGCAAATGGCACGGCGTTCATTCATATCATTGATATTTGGATTATTTGCATAAATATGTAGGGTCATCTGTTTCCTCCTGCCTGAGAGAGACTGGTGTTACCAAAATTAGATGACAATTTGCCATTGAGTGTGGTTACTAAAAATCTTCTCTAGCTACAAAACTGTGATTCTCGACTAACGACGTATTTTTATTTTAAACAGGAATAAGTGATATTCAAAGCAAAACGCAAAGATTGGCGCATATTTAACAGACATTGCCACAAATCTAGATGTATTTGAACAGAATTAGCACACTCTGAACTTGCCGATGGGTGAGCAGAGTCATTTCATCGGAACGCTTAATTGATCTTTCGAATTATTGAAACTGGTTTATATGGTTTGGTAGTTGGGTTATGCCGTTGATTAATACCCAAAATAATACTTTAGTGGTATGACAAGCTAGGCTATCAAAAGCTAAACTAAGTCCATCTAAGAGATGTTTTCAACCCCTGATGATTTATGTAAATCACAGAAAGTTTTAAAATTAAATCAGCCCCAATTGCTGTGATTTACTCGGTGATTGAAGTGATTTGCCGTGCATCTTTTTTAGAATACTTTCTGTCAATCACATAACACAAATGATTTCTAATAATGAAAAAAATACGCACCTTTTGATTTAGATGTAATATCATATTTGCCATTGAACATTGGGGTTTTATAAAAAGGAATGTTGTAAAAATGGACGCTTTTGAATATGAAACATACGGTTCCCCAAATGTGTTGAAGCTCAATCACATTGATAAACCGAGCCCAAAATCAAATGAAGTATTGATTAAAATAAAGGCGGTTTCTATCAATCCGGCTGATTGGCGGCGAATGGAGGGAGATCCCTTCTTCATTCGGTTTGAAGCTGGCTTGCTTAAGCCAAAAAAGAAAATCCTTGGGGCAGATGTGGCTGGCATTGTTGATGCTGTGGGGGAGCAGGTCACTAAATTTAGGATTGGTGATGCGGTTTTTGGCGAGATTGAAGTGGGAGGTTTTGCTGAATATGTGTGTGTATCGGAGGATATTTTAGCGGCGAAACCTGCTAATCTAACTTTTCCTGAGGCGGCGGCGGTTCCTTTGGCCGGCAACACTGCACTACAGGGAGTTAGGGATATCGGCCAAGTGCAATTGGGGCAATCAGTTTTGATTAATGGTGCCTCAGGGGGCGTAGGTACCTTTGCGGTTCAGTTAGCCAAACATTTTGGTGCTCATGTCACGGCCGTTTGTAGCACCCGAAACGTTGAGCTTGTCCGATCAATTGGGGCTGACGAAGTGATTGATTATACAAAAGAAGATTTTGCCAATAACGGCCGTTATTATGATCTCATCATTGACATTGTTGGCGATCGTAAAGTGGCCGAATATCGAAGCGCTTTGAACCCAACTGGACGAGTCGTCGTGATTGGATTTACCACTCTTCCCCACATGTTGAAAGTCTTGGCTCAGGGTGCTTTGGTATCAATGAGAACCCAACAATCGTTTGTTCCATTAAATGCAACAATAAATACGGATGACCTAGCTTATTTGAAATCGCTACTTGAAGCTAAAAAAATTAAACCTGTTATTGACCAAGAGTATGCCTTCAATCAGATACCTGAAGCAGTGACTTACCTTTCGAAGGGACGCGCACGCGGAAAGGTTGTGGTTGCAGTATAGAAAAAAGCAAAAGTAAATTAAAAAGGATAGTCTATTTGAAAGATAGTCGTTTTTTACTTAGCCTGCGAGAACCTGCTAAGGTTCCATGATTTGCGTTGAGAGAGAATGAGGATAAGTAATGAAGCGTGTTTTAAATATTGGGCTGATTGTTTGCCTGATGGGTATACAAATTGGTAGTCATGGTTTTTGGTCTCAACCAAGCTATGCCTTAATGACTTGTAATCGTCCTTTTCAATCGGTAGCCCCTCCCCTTATTGATTTGCAAACTGATGAATATATTCGATTAGGCACAGATGCTACGGGATTTACTGGTGGTTTGTATCCAAATGGTAGTAATGAACGGCCGTTAGCACATCATAATGCGGCTTTAAATCAGGCGGTTCAAATTAAGCCGCTTGATGTGAACGGGAATGTTGATGAGATAAACGGCCGTGTGGTGTTACTAACCATTGGTATGTCAAACACAGACCAAGAATCCCGCAACTTTGTTCAAAAAGTGATGGCTGACAAAAATAGTAATAGCGGCATTGTAGAATCCCACTTTTTTGCGGTCAACGGGGCTGCCCCCGGCCAGTCTGCTGACAAATGGGTTGATGTGAATGATTCGAATTGGCAAACGGCGATTGCCCGATTGGGCTTAATCCAGATGGGCGGACGGCCGGATATTACGGCTGAACAGGTACAGGTGGTATGGATCAAACAAGCACACCCCATGTTGGATCGCACCACAGCTTTTCCCGAGCATGCTCAAGATTTGCAGGCTGATTTGGAGCAGATTGCCCAAAATGTGATGGTTCATTTCCCCAACGCTAAAATTGCGTATTTTAGTAGCCGCACCCGTTCATACGGGCATTGGAGCGGCGCGGTGGATGATTGGGGATTTTTAAATCCTGAACCTGCCGCCTACGAAACTGGTTTTGCTGTTAAATGGATGATTGAAAAACAAATTAACGGAGACAGTAGTCTAAACTATAATCCTGCTCTAGGAACGGTTAGAACTCCCCTAATGCTTTGGGGGCCATATATTTGGGTGGATAGTAGCCCTCGATCAGACGGTTTTATTTGGGCAGCAGAAGATTTGGAAAATGACTGTACTCACCCATCTAGCAGTGGTGAGGAAAAAATAGGTACGGCCCTATTTGAGTTTTTTAGTGAGGATGAAACGGCCGTGTCTTGGTTCACGGGTGCACAAATTGATCCACCCGACCCGCCGGATCCACCTGACCCCCCAGATCCGCCCGATCCGCCGATTGACCCCCCTGATCCGCCGGTGAATGAAGAGCACTGGCTCTATTTACCATTAATTTTTAGGCCGTGATAGATTGCTTTTTTCAGTAACTTTGAGATATAAAAAAAACTCCGAACTTCTTGGTCGGAGTTTTTTTATTAAGGCAAAAAGATGCACAATTTGAGATTATCTATCGATTATTAGAACCCTAATTTGTCCATTGCTTCACTCAAACCAGGTTCTCGGCCAATAAGTGTCACTTCATCACCCACTTTCAATCTTGTATACCCATTGGGCAGTAGCACATCTCCGTCCCGAGTGACGTCTAAAAAGAGAATATCAGTAGGAAGACGTAAATCGCGCACCAACTGACCATTCACGTCCGGGTTATTGACCGTTACTTGGACTAAATCACGTCCAGAGTCTTGATGGAGCAAAACGGCCGCTGATTGGGGGGCTCGAACTGTTTGCTCAAGTAAATTTACTATGGCTGATGTCGGGTCAATAATGAGCGCCCCAAATTCGCCGAGCTGCTCTCGTTGCCCCAAATCATTTGGTCTAACCACCTGTCTAGAAACGCCCTTCTTGTACGCCAATTCTAGCGCTAGACGATTGCAAGTATCATCTTCAAGCATCGCCACGACGGCATCCGTTCTGTTCGTCAATAAACCTGACAAACCAGATTCGCTGATAGCTGGAATATGATGAATCACTAAATCCTCATCTTGATAGAGAGCAATCTGGTCCCGATCTGTGTCAGCCATCACGACGTGCCATCCCGACCGCTGAAGAGAATAAGCCAGCTCGACCGATTGACTTTCAATGCCCAAAATGAGGACATCCCGTGACGTATCGTTTGCATGGGCTTCAGGAAGATTGGCCTCACCAACACGCTTGAGCGCAGATTTCAAGAACATTGGGCCAAATATTTCGTTTAAAACAACGACCGAGATCACCAAGGTTGAAAACGCATCACCGAGGACCGGGAATTCAACCGCTACCTCACGAGCTAGCCCTAGAGCGATTCCAGCTTGCGTGATGAGAGCCAAACCAGCAAACCGAGTGAACTTTTCTGGTTCACCTGCTAGCCTACTGCCAAGAAATCCACCCAAATTGATACCGACAAAGCGGATAACAAACAAGGCGATAGCAATTGGAAGCGTAGCCACAAGAATGTCGAGTTTTAATCCAACCCCTGTTAGTGTGAAAAATGCAACGTAAATAGGGGGGCCAATCTCATGCAGCAATTCTTCGAAAGGCTTGCGATAGTTTGTGAAATTTGTGATATAGAAACCAGCAATGAGCGCAATTAGCAGCGGTTCCGCATGGATTTCTAAAAGCGAGCCTTTGGTTAAGGCTGTGAGCCAATGAGAACCCGCGAAAATGGCGTACCCAAGCAGTAAGATGAATCCCATTTTGATGAGCTTCTTGAATGGCGCAGCGAGAATAGCCTGCAGTAGATACCCAGAGATAATACCCACAACGACGGCTAAAACGAGGTCAATCGCAATAAGCGCCACGAATAGAATATTAAACCCAATTCCCGTTAATAGAGCCGAAGAGATGGCAACGGCGACGGCAAAAAGCACGATGATAATGACGTCCATTGAGATGGTAACGCCGAGGAGCGTGCTGGTAAAGTTCCCTTTTGCCTTCACCTCTTTAATAACAGCAATCGTTGAGGGTGGTGAAAGGGCAAGCAAGATAGTGCCGCCTAAAAGAGCAACAGCAAGCCGCTGAGAAATTGGCATACCTGCCGTAAATTCGATGTAATCTGTGAGGATAAAAAGGCTAATTGCCCCCAGAGGTAGCGAAATCAAAACAACGATACCCACAATCCAGCTAATGCTTTTGATACGCGTTCTGATCTCTTTGATGTAGAGTTCACTACCGGCCACGAATGCGATGATTCCTAACGATACTTCGTCAATGAAGCGCAGATCAACGGCCGTATTCGTCGGTAGCAAATTTAGCATAAACGGGCCCGCCACTACTCCAGCTAATAGATAACCCGTAATGTACGGTAGACCCATTTGTGAAAACCACTGCCCAATCTTTTTAGAGGCAATGGCAATAAGGAAAAAACTTACAGATAGTAGAAAAATTGTTTGCATCATGCGACTAATATTAGACAAAAGGTGGACAAGCGTTAAGCGTCGTCACGCTACTTTTTTTAGCGTTATTGGCGCGTGACATTTTAAAAATGGCGCATAAGCAAACACGCCATATGGCTTATTGATTTGGTGGGGTTACTGTATCGACACAATCACAAAAACAGGTTACTGTAACCAGTATAGGAATTTACTCTGTTTTAGTGCGTTGCTTTCAAAATTTTGAATGCTTCCGTATCTTAAGAAATCATCCAAGTTATTTGTGAAGTAGCGTATTTGAATCAGCACTCAACTTTTCTGCAAGGTGTAACTCATTATGAAACAAAACATTTCAGTCGTTCTCGTTGATGACCATGACCTCGTTCGCGCTGGAACACGACAGTATCTCGAACGGGCTGACCATATTTCTGTGGTTGGTGAGGCGGCTGATGGGCATCTCGGTCAAAAAGTGATTGAAGACACGTTGCCTGATGTCGCTTTGATTGATATTAAAATGCCCGTCCAAGGAGGCATTGAATTAACGCGTTGGGTTAAAGATGCTTATCCTGAAATGAAGGTAATCATGCTGTCTGCTTATGATGATGACCCATATATCGTGGCGGCGCTAGAGGTGGGAGCCAACGGGTATGTGCTTAAAAACACGTCTCCTGCCACGCTTATTCGAGCGGTCGAAACGGTAATGGACGGTGAATCTGCCCTTGATCCATCAATTGCCACAAAGGTGATGGGGCTTTTGATGAGCAGCCGCCAGAGTGAAGAAACGGCCGTTGCGCTCTCTGAGCGTGAAATTGAAGTGCTCTCCCTGACTGCTAAGGGGCTGACAAACAAAGAGATTGGGGGATATTTGCACATTAGCAATCGCACGGTTCAGGGTCATCTTAGAAAAATATTTAGCAAACTTAATGTCAATAGCCGCACCGAAGCGGTAACCAAAGCGATCTCCCTTGGTTTAATGGATGTCGTCTATGAACGCCAACAATAATCGGGCTTGGCGGGAGCTTCTTATTATTGGGCTCATTGCCCTTATAATATCCCTTCTTGAACTATATATTGACACTTTTGAGCGACTCGTGATTTGGGCTTCCCAAAGAGAATCGTTGCTTTTCACCGAGTTTGTCACTCTTGCTGTGGTTTTTGCCATTGGCTTTGGCATTTACTCTTGGCGACGGTGGCGCGAATTGGTGCTGCTTGAAGAAGAAAGCGCCCGTCTGCAAAAAACAGTTAGCGAAGAACAGCATGCCAAGGAACTGTCTCGCTCATATGCGGATGCAGTGACACGCGGTCAGGAAGCAGAACGCCGCCGTCTGGCGCGTGAACTTCACGATGACACAATCCATCAGCTCATTTTGCTTAATCAAAAAGTTGAGCTTTCTGCTTTTGATCATGCGGACTCACCAGCTTCCGCTGATTTGCTAGAAATGCAGGGCCTAATTGACGAAACAATTTCTCACCTGCGGGGCTTTATTCAGGAGTTGCGACCGACCTACCTCGATGAACTTGGCTTGGTTGCCGCCTTAAAGGCGCTCATCCGAAAAATGCGTGATCGCACCGATTTGTTAATTGAATTTGATTTGGTTGGAAACCCGTGCCGTTTAGATGAATCAGTTGAACTGGCACTCTATCGTATCGTCCAATCTGCCCTCAGTAATGTGGTGCTTCACGCCGGGGCTTCCATGGCAAGCGTCATGCTTAAATTTGAACCCGATCAAATCAATTTAACCATTGAAGATGACGGTTGCGGCTTTGCTAATCAAGACGAAAGCTTATGGGTTTCTGAGGGGCATTTCGGTTTGGTGGGGATACATGAAAGGGCGGAGATGTTGGGTGCTAAATACGATGTGCAGTCAACACCCAACGTAGGTACTAAAATTATGGTGTCTGTCCCTCAGCTCGGCCAATCAGCCCCGTCGTAGTAGCGGGTGCCACGATGCCCTTTGCGAGGAACGGGTTGGTCTAATCGCTCACCGGGACATTTGACCATGATTAAAGTGCGGGGCTTGCCAGAATTGGGATTGGTTGCGCCGCCAATAAGTTCCGTGATTTCACATCGTCCCACTAGCTCATCTTTAAAGATTGTGTAGACAAAATCCCCAACGTTGAGGCGGGAAGGTTTGCCTGCCATATGAAATTCAAACGCCTGTAGTGACCCATCATAGAGAGAGTCAATCCCTTGTTGACCGCGCGAAGCGGGGACTGTTTTTGTAATGCCGTTACTCATTTGTTGCTCCTTGCTTGTTTTTAGGAGTTATAGTGGAAAAAGGAGAATGTGAAAAGGGGAAGCGAGATGATATGAGATTTGAGTGCTGAAAAGTAAAAAGTGAAAAGCAGAAATCTCCGCTTTTCACTTTTCACGCTTTACTATTATTTTACTATTTTCTTAGTTGTTCGCTGCGGCGACGGTGCCTGACCAATATTGCTCAGCCAAGCCGTACGCTTGAACACCAATTTGTTCGCCCATATAGCGGCCGTGCCAGTCGCCATCTTGGAAGTGAATGCCCCCATAGAGACGAGAGAGACCGGCTTCGTCTGCTGCTTCCTTGAATGTTTCCCAACGTAGAATGATGACAGTTTCAGGGCTGTTTTCAAACATATTGCCACCAATGGCTACAATGTGCTGTCCCAGCATGTCGGGAATCCCATCATTGTTGAAATCTTCATTCATGAGCATGGTTGTGCCGTCATAGAAGGCATCACTACCGGTGAAGGCGGTGAGAACTTCGGCAGCAGCGGCGCTAAAGGTGCTGTGACCAGAAACGTATTCAGCAAATGGTGGTGTGACAAAGGTTAAGCTCTGGTATGGGAGCCACTCTTCACCAAGAATCATTTGGGTGCCTTGATCTGGGCCACCCCATGACTCAATCATTTCGCCAGCAAACATGTGCTGAATGGCAGAGGCGGGTCGCACGTAGTCATGGTATCGCTTGGCTTCCCAAGCTGAAATACCGGCATCAAAAATGGCTGCATTGAGGGCGAAGTACATCTTGACATCTTCATCAATGCCGTGTGAGTCACGATAAGAAATGCCGTGGGCAATTGCATTCCAGTGTCCTGGTGGTGTTTCTGAGCGAGGCCCATCTGCCCAAAACTCAGCGATTACTTTTTGTTCGTCTGTTAGGTTGGCGCTGTATTCAACAACTTCTTGCATTTGAATCATATAGGCTTCATTGTGCGTCATTTCTAAACCAAGGGCATCGACGTAAGGTTCATCTGAACCAAACTGTGGCGGCATTGGCGGACGGAACTGGCTGCCACTTGTCATCGCAAAGGGGATGACGCCACCCCAATGCGGGGTTAGGAACTGTTGGTCGACAAAAGAAGCAGGGTTTGAGGCATCTGCCACAGGTAAGCCCAATTCATCCATTTGCGCTCCGGTTGGCACGCGCAGTGGCTGCCAACGATTGGGATCAAAGTTGATTTGGCCGATACCGTTTTCTGCTGTCGGGTCAGCGCTGTTGGCGGCAATGTAAAGCTCTGGGTAAAGGTCTGAAGTTATATCAGTGAAATTATTAGCGCTATTTGAACCATCGACTTCACGCGCAGCTAGCATGGCTTGTGCGGCGATATAACCGATGCCGGATGGGGTGGTTGGATCAGCGTCTGTTGTGATTTCATAGCCTAACTGATTCATTAAATTACTGAAGGTGTTTGAATCAGCTTCATATTGTGGGAATTGAGCAACGAGTAGGTGGTAAGCAGCTTGGCTAACGGCTTCTGCTTTGTTGGCATCGGTGTGCTCATCAAGGGGTCGTCTTAAACTCGCGTCCATTGCATAAGGAACGGCCGTTGTGTCATAGGCTGACCACGCGTCGTAAATACCTGCATGCACCATGAAGAGAGACCTTGAAATGACGGTTGGGCGAGGTGATCCGTGCCGAACGGCAGACAGCATCGCCTCATTCCAAATAACGACCAGATTAGCAGGCGGTGCTTCACCCATTTCTTCCGAATCATCAACAGGTTCCGGTGTTGGTTCTGGTTCATCCGTTGGTTCCGGTTCCGGTGTTGGTTCCGGTTCATCGGTTGGTTCCGGTTCCGGTGTTGGTTCTGGTTCATCTGTGGGTTCTGGTTCAGGCGTTGGTTCTGGTTCATCAGTTGGCTCAACCGCAACTGTGGGGTCTGGGGCAGGCGTCTGATCTCCTGAGCGACAAGAGGCGAGTAAAAGCCCGGCAACAATAAGCAGGGCTAATAATTGCCAACAGGATTTGTTGGTGCGGCGCGAAGTATTCATTTCTATTCTCCTAATTGATAAAACTTGCTTGCATTGATGTGTGGCTAGTCAACAACAAAAGCATTTGTATAACAATAGTCTATTTGACTCATGTATATTTTGCCGTCGCCTATTGGACGCAAAAAACACAACAACAATTTTAATGTAAGGTAGATTACAAAGCTACTCTTACTACTTTTCTTACAAAAAATAAAAAAGGGCTGG
This sequence comes from Chloroflexota bacterium, assembly GCA_039029915.1. GTDB lineage: Bacteria > Chloroflexota > Anaerolineae > Promineifilales > Promineifilaceae > QQUD01. The sequence goes on along the minus strand of JBCCFD010000051.1, from coordinate 13,454 downwards.
TAATTTTGATCCAGCCCTTTTTTGATTGATTAGTAACTTTTATTTTTCGAGTGCGTTATTCGCGGAAATGACAGCCCATGCTTTGTTTATTGGCAATGGCGGCTTGGGTCACAATAACGGCCGTTCTGACTGCATTCCGTAAACCAATTAATCCATCCGTCATCTGGCTAATACGATAAAAACGTTCAATTTCAGTTTCTAGATGGCGTAATTCACGCATAGCGCGCTGTAGGCGATACTCAGTTCTTACTAAACCCACATAGTTCCACATGACATTCTGAATGGTGCTCATATCTTGCCCAATCAGTAGCGGGTCTGGCTCAAATTGCCCCGTGTCCTGCCACGATGGAATGGTGTCGTTAATTGCTGGAGCCTTGGCTAAACTGCTAACGACATCCTGTGCGGCGCGAGCACCCCAAACGAGCCCTTCTAATAAAGAGGTGCTGGCTAGCCGATTGGCGCCATGGACACCGGTGCAGGCAACCTCACCAATGGCGTAAAGCTGTGCTAAGCTTGTTTTGCCCCACTCATCAACCCAAACGCCTCCACAAGAGTAGTGGGCACCAGGAACGACAGGGATTAACGCTTTGGTGATATCTACCCCATATTCCTGGCAGCGCTGGGCAATATTCGGAAAGTGACTTTTGATCTCTGCTTCATCAACATAGCTGTGAAGATCGAGGTACACGTTTGGAATGTCTCGCTCAATCATCTCCTGTCGGATGCTGCGAGCCACAACGTCGCGAGGTGCGAGGTCTTTCCACTGCGGATCATATTTTTGCATAAACGGCTGGCCGTCTTCATGTACTAATCTGGCTCCCACACCGCGCACGGCTTCTGAAATTAAAAAATTGGATGCCATTTCGTGGTGAAATGTGGTGGGGTGAAATTGAATATATTCGGTATTGATAACCCGTGCCCCCGCTCGATAGGCCATCGCGATACCGTCGCCGCGAGCGCCTTTGGGGTTTGTTGTGCGCAGAAAGATGTTGCCTAAACCGCCGGTTGCCAGGATGGTTTTGCGTGCCAATATGCGCTTGACCTTTTTATTTTTTCTGTCGAACACATAAGCGCCCGCGCAACGAGGTGGCTCATACAGCGATAAATTATCTTCGCTGTGGTGGGATGAGGTCAAAAGGTCAACGGCCGTATGTCCCGTTAAGAGCGTAATGTTGGGGTGATCCTTAATAACATTCAACATGGCGATTTCAATTGCCCGACCCGTCGCATCGGTAGCATGAATGATGCGCGGCACTGAATGGGCCGCTTCCATAACAACATCCAGTTTTCCTTCTTTGTTTAAGTCGAACGGGACTTTTATCCGGTCAATGAGTATTTCTTTGAGAAGGGCTGGCCCTTCTTTAGCCAAGATGCGGGCGGCTTTGGGATAGGTGTGCCCCGCCCCGGCGTGCAGAATATCCTGCATGAAGAGGTCTGGTCTATCTTCTGGGCTTGTATAAATAATGCCCCCTTGTGCCCAGTACGTATTTGATTTCTTGGGTTTGTTAGCCCGAGTAATGACGGTGACGTGTTGGCCTTGATCAGCTAGCTTTAAAGCGGCCGTGCCGCCCGCAATGCCAACCCCAATGATGAGAATATCGGTTTCGATTTTTTCTTTCATATCTCTAATATTCAATTGCTAGCTTTATCCAATTTCCAACATCCGCTCAACTGACTTAACAGCGCGAACTCGAATCTCTTCAGGAACGGTAATTTCATATTGCGTGTAGAGCAAAGCGTCGCGGGTGTCTTCGAGCCGGATGCGGTTCATGTGTGGGCAGCGGACACTGCATAGCCGCAGCATCTCCTTGTCTGGATTAGCGGCCATAATGTTGTCTCCCATTGAGCATTCCGTTAACAGCAGATAACTTTCCGCTTGAGTTTCTTCAACATAGCGAATAAGAGCAGTCGTGCTGCCTGAATAATCGGAGGCCGTAACGACTTCTGGACTACATTCTGGATGAGCAAGAATCAAAACCTCGGGATGATCTGCTCTGACCGCTTCGATATCAGAAACCGTGAATTTTTCATGGACTTCACAACGGCCGTGCCAGCCTACCATTTGATAATCTAAATCAGTATCAAATGTGGCCGTTGGGTTTTTGGTGGGAAAGATAATGTGCTTGCCGGTTTCTTGAGCGACATTTTGCGCTAAAAATTCATCAGGCAAGAAAATGATTGTGTCAGTTCCCAGCGATTCCACAACGGCTGCGGCGTTGCCTGAGGTGCAGCAGATATCAGTTTCGGCCTTCACATCCGCATAGGTGTTAATGTAAGTCACGACTGGAACGCCGGGAAACTGCTCTTTTAGATTGCGCACATCTTGGGCGGTGATGCTTGAGGCAAGGGAACAGCCTGCCCGTGTTGATGGAACAAGAACTGTTTTTTCAGGATTTAATATCTTGGCTGTTTCGGCCATGAATTCAACCCCGCAAAAAACGATGATGTCTTTATCTGTTTCTGCCGCCATGCGGCTTAGATAGAGCGAGTCACCCGTTACGTCAGGGATTGAATGGAAGAGGGCTGGCTCCATGTAGTTGTGTCCCAAAATAACGGCGTTGCGCTCTTCTTTAAGTTTGTTGATTTCATAGGCTACTTTGGCTTTAATTTCGATTTCAAAATCTGGCATGACTTTGTTAAGTTTTTCATGCATTTGGTTATAGAGGGCTTGGTAAGTCATTTTTTTCCTTTTTGTAGCAACTCAGTGCTTTGCAAAAGATCTTTGGCAGGCTACTGGCTCAGTCGTAATGAGATATCTAGGGCAGTGACCGAATGGGTTAATGCCCCGCTCGAAATGTAATCGATACCGGTTAGGGCGATGTTGCGAACGGTTGCTAAACTAACGTTTCCAGAGGCTTCAAGGTCGATTTTGCCGTTGGTGAGCTGAACGGCCGTTTTCATAGCCTCAAGACTCATGTTGTCCAACATAATGCGGTCGACAGGTTGGGATAATGCCTCTTTAAGTTCATCTAAATTGGTGACCTCAACTTCAATTGGGATGTTGGGGTACGTTGCTTTTACGCGGTTAACGGCCGTGTGAATGCTGCCTGCTGCGGCGATATGGTTTTCTTTGATGAGGGCCATATCAAAAAGGCCGATTCGGTGATTCATGCCGCCCCCTAGCTGGACAGCTAGTTTGTCAGCCATCCGAAGACCAGGTGCTGTTTTGCGCGTGTCTAAAATTTTGGCCTTTGTACCCGTAGCGGCATCGACAAATTGGCGCGTCATCGTCGCAATGCCGGACATGCGCTGTAAAAAGTTGAGTGCGACCCGTTCAGCTTGCAAAATGCTGCGAGCGTGGCCGCTGATGGTAGCGATTATGTCCCCTTTGCTAACAGCCGAGCCGTCCGTTGTGGTAGGGGAAAATACTAAATTTGGGTCAACTTGTTGGAACGTTTCGGTCACAACGTCGAGACCCGCAATGATACCGTCTGCTTTGACTAGAAAACGGCCGTTGATTTTTTGTTCTGCAGGTACGATTGAAAGTGTTGTTACATCCCCACTGCCAATATCCTCTGCTAAAGCGATTTTAATTGCTGAAATAATTTGTTGGTTCATGCGTCCTTTTGTTGTTTGTGTCATACACACACTAAATATTGACGCACTATTTGTAACATAAACGATTTATTGTTGTCAAGACACTAAGGGGTATTCGTGTGAATTTCACACTAAAAAGAGGTTGGGGATGATAGTAGCGGTGTGGTAAATGGCCTGATTTACATTAACGCTTACCTTTTTGGTGTTGTTCATTGAATTCTTCAATGAGCTGATCGTAGGAAAGCGCAGGTGCGTTTATTGGGTCATATTCCCCTTTAACTTTTTTGTTTTTGATGCCCATAAACGCTTCAAGCTCTTGTTCAATGTAGGTTGAGATGCTGACATTGGATTTAACTGACACGATCTTCAAATCTTTCCCATTCGCTAAAATTACTGATAGATGAAAAGAGCGGCTACCTTCATTGGCCGGAACCTCTTTGGTAAAAATTTGGACAATGTCTTCTCGTTTGACAGTTCGATGACCAAACCAGGGGATAGGGCCATGACGCATCTTTAAGGAAAACTCATCCACCGTAAATGTTGTTGAATTAAATATAAGGGCCAAGTTACTGTAAATGATGCTAAAAACTATCCATGTATAGGGAAGAAGGTGTGTAGAAATGATAGACCTTGGGTCTCCTGTTAAGGCTTCTAAAACAAGAGGAATCCAGCCAATCATAATCCATCCACCAATAACTGTGGTGAATATTATTTGTAAATTGTGACCGATGTGCCACCAACGCCATTCAATAATAAGTCGCTTTATATCATTGTGAACAGTGATTTGGCTTGGTTGAGGAATCGACAAAGAGCTAGATGTTGATTCTTCTGGCTCGAACTGGTCATTAAATTGAAATAGATGCCCGCATATTTCGCAAACAGCAATCATTTTTTGGATATTGATATCTTTTGGACGAATCTTCGCTGAGCAGTTTAGGCAAATTAGTTTCATATAACCTCGCAAATTTTAACGCTTTAACGGATCATATTTAGACACAGGCAGGAACAACAGCGGTTTCTTGCCTCATGGGCGATTGCTGAGAGAAGAAGATAATTCTTGTACCATCTCGTCTTACTTTTTTAGATCAGGACTTGCGCAAATAGCGGTCACTGAGCCTGTCGAAGTGACTTTCTTAACCCTTCGACAGGCTCAGGGTGCGTAAGTCCTGTAGATATCGGATAAATCAATTTCAATCGTTAGGAACAACGGCCGTTTACCGCCATAATTACCGCTATGCGCGCATTTTACTATGATCATTACACGTTTCCTCTGAAAGAGGGGCATCGTTTTCCATCAGCAAAGTATCGGCTGCTGCGAGAGAAGGTCATAAAGGATCAAATTTTGAGTGAGGCTGAGCTGCTGGTGCCAACAACAGTTACGCGTCAACAGCTTCTTCGCGTACATACGCCTGACTATGTGCATCGATTTGAAAATGGTCTGCTGACGAAGGAAGAAATTCGGCGCATTGGGTTGGATTGGTCACCTCAACTGGTTACGCGCATTCAGCACGTTGTTGGGGCAACCATTGCGGTTTGTCGTGTTGCCATTCGAGACGGGATCGCTTTATCTTTAGGGGGTGGGACACACCACGCCTGTACGGATCATGGTCAAGGGTACTGCTTATACAACGATATTATGGTGGGGATACGAACCATGCAGGCAGAAGGGCGAATCAAATCGGCTGTCGTCATAGACTGTGATGTCCATCAGGGGAACGGCACGGCCGAAATTGCGGCAGGAGATAGCTCAGTTTACACTTTCTCGATTCACGGCGAGAAGAACTTTCCCTTTCGTAAAATTGCCAGTGATTGGGATATCGGTCTGCCGGATGGAACAGAGGATGAGGCGTATTTGGGGGCTTTGGAAACGGCCGTATCTCAGATAATTAATGCACAAAAGCCAGATTTTGTTGTGTACTTAGCAGGTGCCGATGTCCATGAAAATGACCGGCTGGGAAGACTAAAGCTGACAAAAAGCGGTATCAGGCAACGGGATGAAATGGTGCTGTCAAAATGTCAGGCGGCAGGAATCCCCGTAGCGGTTTTGATGGCGGGCGGCTATGGTAAAAATTTGAATGTGATGGTCGATGTTCAGGCTCAAACGGTTAAGGTTGTAAAATCATTTTCTTGAATCATAACAGTTGCCATCATCGTGTGGCGTAATCGTCATTGCTCTTTCTGTTGCACCCCTAAGAGCTAATGCCTGCACCTAGTTATCTTGATCAAATTAGTGCCTTTTTCCTAGCAAATTGTACGAAGCGATAATATGTTCGCCTGTGTTAAAATTAGTTGTTTTAACGAAGCAGGTTCTGACTTCGCCTGCTGTCAAAGTAAGCGTATGATCGAATTATTAAACCAAAATGGATTGCTGGCCCTTTTTGTTGTGATGACAATCGGAATAGGTTTCGGCCGAATTCGCATTTGGGGGATACAGCTAGGTGTTTCGGCCGTTTTATTTGCGGGCCTCTTTGTGGGTGCATTGGCCACCGAGCTAGTTGTGCCAGCGTTCATCTCTCAGCTTGGGCTAATCATTTTTCTCTATGCAATTGGGTTGAGTAACGGGGCCAACTTTTTCCGCTCTTTGCAAAATAACCGCAATCGACAGCTTGAGTTTATTTTATTCTCGTTAACGTTACCCATGGTGCTTATCATCGGGGCGGCGTTGCTTTTGGGTCTTTCTGATGAGCAGGCGGCGGGTATTTATTCGGGTGCCGAGACAAACACGGCCGCTTTAGCCGCGCTGATTGACCTGATTACCGCCTCGTACCCGCTAGCTGAATTGGATCAGTCGTTAACGGCCGTTGTCGTTGGCTACTCATTAGCGTATCCGGCTGGCGTGCTGTGCCGTCTGATTCCTATTTCAATGATGGAGCGGTTTTGGCGGATTGATTATCAGGCCGAGGCGTACGCCTTGCGGGATGTTTATCCTGTTGGGCATGAGATTGTCAATCGAGCTATTCTGGTAACCAACAAAGAGATGACCAACCGCTCGCTTCGTGAATTACAGCGTGTACATCGCTGGGATGTGGTGTTTGGGCGATTGTATCAAGGGGAAACGGCCGTTTTAAGCACGGGTGACACCCAGCTCAGCTTAGGTGATGTCATTATTATTGTGGGTGAACAAGAAAAAGCAGATCAAGCTGTGGCAGATATGGGTGAAAATGCTGCTGAGCAATTCTTGATTGACACATCAGTCTATGTTAAAAGACGCTTGTTTGTTTCTAATCCAAATTCTGTTGGACAACCTCTCGCCGCGCTAGACCTGAAAGAAAAACATGGTGCATTGGTGACGCGTGTTCGTCGTGGTGACATTGATGTCGTTGCTAACCAAGAAACGATTTTGGAACTGGGGGATCGGGTGCGGGTGCTAGCGCCCCGTGACGAAATGCCGCGTCTTGTTGACCTGTTTGGCGATTCTTATGTCGCTGTCAGTCAAGTGAATTTGCTTCCCTTTGGCTTGGGAATTGCGATTGGGCTGTTGCTCGGGACGATAACTTTTTCATTGCCAACCAGCGGCTTTGCGTTTCGGTTGGGGTTTGCTGGTGGCCCGCTCGTCGTGGCGCTCATTTTGGGTTCTTTGCGTCGCACCGGGCCAATTGTGTGGACATTACCCTACAGCGCCAACCAAACATTACAGCAAGTTGGGCTGATTTTACTGCTTGCGGGCATTGGCTTAGGCTCAGGGGGGACATTAGCGGAAAGTTTTCAGGGAAGTGAGGCGCTGACGGTGCTTGGAACGGCCGTTGTCATTGTGTTCTTCGATATGTTGATGAGCCTTTTTATTGGCTATAAGCTGTTTAAAATTCCCTTTAGCCTGCTTGTGGGGATGCTTTCCTCACAGCCAGCCGTATTGGGCTACGTGTCTGAAAAGGCTCAAACGGCGCTTCCTCAAATTGGATTTTCATCAGCCCTGCCGCTTAACATCATCCTCAAAGTCGCTTATGCCCAGATCCTTTTGATTATTCTCAGTCGATTTTAGGTAAAATGAAAAACCGAATTTATGCATTTATCAAATGGTTTGGGGGCAGTGTTATTGTTGGAATTGTGATAGGTTATTTGGCTGTGTCTGGTTTATTTCAGAGGTGGGAACCTGTTCCTTTGCCTCAAAATGCAATAGCAGTTGATTTATACTTAGGAGAAGTGGATTCAATGCCCTCGCGAATCATTTCGACCGCTCAGGATGGTCGTCAATACGTATATTCTGCTTACCCTTATGACACGGAGAAGGATGTAGTGTCAGACTGGCGGATTATCCAAATATTCACTTCTTTTCGGGTTGGGCCTGTTGATTGGCAACCGTTTGAATCAAATGATCTTATGAGCAATTTTTGTGATCCTGATTTTCCTTATCGTCGCATTATGCGTCCTCCACCTGGGCAAGTGATTCGAGAAGTTCGTTGCTTTTCAACGATTAGTTTATCTTCAAGCTTTTACCGCATCGTATTATTGTCAAATGGAGAGTTATGGATGTGGAATATTGAGGGACCGTTGATTAGTTTATTGCGGAATTTTACAATAGTCGTTTCTTTTTCAGTGATTGGCTTTATTCTTGGGGGGATAAGGGCCAAATCGTATCAGCTGCCAGACCTCTCTAAAATTGAGAAAGCCCCTTAATTTCGATAGAAAATTGAATACTAAACTACTAATGCAACTTTTGCCTTGCAATTTATGAACTAACAGAGCTGCCTGAGTTGACAAACCTTTTTGAGAAGAAGGTGAAAAATTTATGGCAGGTCTCCGAACGTTACTGTCACTGAAGACCTGCCACAATGAGTTGCTTTATTCAATCAATTCGCCAAGGTTGACCTAGAACTAACCGAATTGATCTCAACCTTCCTATTCGAAATTACCCTCCCAGAGTGCTATCATCTCATCAGACGTTGCAAGAAGATGTTGCAACGTCCCTTCTGCCGACACACGGCCGTTTTTCAAAACCACAATATGATCTGCTCGCCGTAAAGCAACCTGACGGTGAGAGACAACCAAGCAGGTGGGTGAATGAGACTTAGGCGTCGTGTGCTGGTTTCTTTTAACCGCTCCCTGATCTCCAATCTCTGATCCCCAATCCCCAAACATCCGCTCCCAGAGCAGCTTCTCCGTTTTCACATCGAGGGCGCTAGAGAGATCATCAAACACATTGAGCTCGGCGTTGCGAATAAACATCCGAGCCGTGGCCGAACGCTGAATTTGCCCACCAGAAAGCTTAACCCCTTTTGGTCCAACGAGTGTGTCTAGCCCAGCTTCTAGCTCAGCCACATCCGGTTCCATCACAGCAGCTCGAATGGCTAACGGAATATCAGCTTCGGTTTCATTAAATCCAAGCAGCAGATTTTCCTGCAGGGTATCGCTAAAGAGTCGAGGCACCTGCGGCGTGTATGCTGAGCGAGGTGGAATAAAGAAGTCGGCTGGATTTTGCACAACACTGCCGTTCCACTGGACCTCACCTTCATCAATCGGGAGGAGCCCTAAAAGGGCGCGAAGCAGCGTTGTTTTTCCCGCGCCGATTCGTCCCGTGATGACCACAAACTGACCTTTCTGCACGGTTAGGTTAACATTTTCGATGCCACGACCCGATTCTGGATGAATATAGGATAAATTGGAGAGTTCTAGCCGATCTAAAACATCGGCTGGCTCTCGCTTGACAAGTGGAATCGAGGGCAGTGGCGTTTTGATATGAATATCTCCATTTTCCGTAAGGTTTTCCGAGGGCGCACCCTGCAAGAGTCTTTCCATCCGCTCTTGGGCGACACCGCCTTGCTTGTAGCGAGCTAGTACGAAGCCCAAGAACGAGCCAAAGCTGGTGACCTGTCCTAAATAGCTGGCAAACAGGGCAAAATCACCAACTGTAAACGTGCCAGTCTGCAGGGATTGGGCAGCGAGAAGAAGAATAACGGCCGTGCCAATGTTGCCCGAATTGGCAAAAATCGAGTTGAGTAGCTCATTAAACAAGCGATCGTTGAGCGATGCTTGGCGCCGTTTTTCATTCAGGGTTTCAAAAAAATCTATCACCCGATCTTCAGAACTGGCCACCTTAATCGCCTGCACAGCCCCAAAGGTTTCGGCAATAAATCCCGTGACGGCTCCGCTGCGCCGTCGGGCCTCCTGACGATAAGCCTGAATGCGGCCGGTCGCGGCATTGGCGGCCAAAATGATCAAGAACATCGGCAAGATGGCAAAAAAGGTGATGCGCGGATTGATACCGCTCATAATCCAGAGGGCGCCGAGGAAAAATGCCGTGTTGGCAGTCAGATCATTAATCCAAAGTCCAAATAACGGTAGTTCCCACACATCACCGCGAAACCGACTAATCGCCTCCCCGGGTGATTCAGGCAGAGATTTGGCGCCGGGCCTTTCCAAAATTCGGCCCATCATATTTTTGTGGAGCAAGGCGTGAGAGTGAAGCATAAACGGCCGATTCATCTTAATCATGCCGCGCCGCCCTCCCATGCGGCCTAGCGTGATGCCGGCCATGATAGCAATAAGGGCCCAGAGCGGTAAATAAACCTGACTATTGGCGCTCAGTAAGTTAAAAAAGTGACGCAAGATCAAACCAAGCCCCAGTCGGCTTAATAAAACAACCATCAAGGCGAATAAATTAAAAATATACTGCCATGGCCGAAACTGTATCAACCGCCAGACGTGTTTCCAAGTGGGATAGGGATTTTCCATGTTTACTGTCGTCATAATCCTCCTGTATGAAAGTAGTAAAGTTGCAAAGTGATTGAATGATCCTGCTTTAACTTTAAAAGTATGAGCCTTCCCAAAACGTCACCACCCAAATAACCAATAACCAATAACCCAATCAAGCCAGTGCCACATCCATGCTGGTGTGCAGTAACTCATAAAACTGGCTGGTGGGGTCAGAGGCTAATGTTTGGTAGCTGTCGTTTTCGACGATACGGCCGTTGTCCAAAATCAAAATTTGGTCAGCGCGAGCCACCGTTCCTAAGCGATGGGCCACAATGATGCCCGTTCGATTTTCAAGCAGCCGATCAATGGCGCGTTCAATCAGCTGTTCGGTTGCGGGGTCTAATCTTGAAGAGGCTTCATCCAAGATAATGAGCCCCGGGTCTTTGAGGAAAACGCGGGTCAGGGCTAAAAGCTGGGCTTCACCTGCTGATAAGCTGCTTCCTTCTGATTTAAGTAAGGTGTCTAAACCGGACGGTAAACTAGCAAACCAGTTTGATAAACCTAGGTCTTGAATGACCGCTAGGATTTTTTCGTCGGCAACAGAATCATCGAAAAAGGTAAGATTGTCCCGCACCGAAGCGCGAAACAGCTGGACGTCTTGGGTGACGAGACCAATGTTTTGGCGCAGTTTGGCAAGGTCAAAATCAGCGATTTGCTGGTCGGCAAGCCGTATTTGACCCGTTTGGGCTTCGTAAAGCCGAAAAAGAAGCCGAGTAATGGTTGTTTTACCACTGCCTGTACGACCCAATAAGCCTAAGGTTTGGCCGGGCGCTAAATTAAAGCTGACGTTTTGGAGAATTGGCTCTTTTTCGTGATAGGCAAAGGTCACATTGTCAAACTCAACGCGGAGAGGACCCTGTGGGAAAACGGCCGTTTCTTCATTGACAATTTGGCTAGATTGACGGACGAGCGTTTCGACCCGCTCGATGCCGGCTGCCGCTTTTTGCAGCTGTTGAATTTGGTCTGCAATTTGGCGCAAAGGCTGAAAAATAATGTTCGTGTAATTAATGATGAGATACGCCGTTCCGATGGTGATTAACCCCGCTTGAAAAAGTGAATAGCTGGCCCACATCGCTAAAATTAACCCCACGCCGAGCAGCGCAATCCAAGTTAAGATGAGCTGAATACTGACGCTAGCGGCCGAAACCTCTTTATCAATTCGCACCCGATGCAGCGAGAAAAGGCGACGCAACACGTAGGGGACGGCCCCGTTGGCCCGACTGTCTTCTGTACCGGCTAGCTGTTCTTCAATAAACCCAAACAGGTCTGCATTGGCTTCTCGGGCGGCTTTCCAATGGGGAACGGCCACATCTCTCAGCTTGCTTAAAATAAAAATAGCGACAATTGCAAATAGCAAAAACCCTGCTGAAAGTCGCCAATCGACCCATAGTAACGTGATCAAAACGCCTAAAATAACCAGCAGATTGCCAACGATTCGCAAGACGAAGTCTGAGAAGAAAATGGCGATATTGGCCACATCCCCATCGATGCGCTCAATCATTTCACCAGGGGTGTGCTCGTTATGAAAGCTCATATCGAGTTTGATGCAGTGACGGGCTAAATCAGATCTGAGCTGGTTGGTTGAACGCCAGCCGATGTCTTCGCTGTAATATTTGGCGGCGACGCCAATGGCTTGAAGGATGAGTGAGGTGATGAGAAACAAAACGGCCGTATTCACAAGGGGGGTGAGGTCGGGTGAAGAAACGGCCGTGTCAATAAAGCGTCGCACAAGCTGGGGATTCACGAGCGTTAATCCCATATTTGTAAAAATGAACAGTCCCAATAGAGCAACCTTGCCTCTTAATGGAGACAAGTATTGGAACATCAGATCCCAGTACCTTTTTAAAGGTAATTCCATAAAACCTCCTGTTTTTGGTGCAAAAGCGAAAATTGAATCAAAGAAAAGCGGTTGGACGTTTGCTTTTGCCGAGTAAATCACGTGGTGAGCGCTTGATTCATTCAAGACGCGTGGTGTGATTTACAACTTACGATTTACCGTGACACGAACCGCCAGTCTATCGCAAGAAAAGTGATTTGTCAAAATAATGTCGATATAAAGAATTGATTACGACAATTTTGGCGTTTGTCACCCAAAATTGTGATTTTTTTTAGATTAGCTAAAATTACGTTTGAGATGATGGAGAATTGGGAATTCAAAGACGAAATACAGGTTAAAAAAATTGATTTGGCACGGGCAACGCTGCAAATGGCTCGAACCATTGCCTACCCCCATCTGGATGTCTCATTATATCATCAGAAAATCGACCTGCTTGCCGCCGAGATCAACAAGCAAATTTCCCCCGATTATTCACTGAATGTAAAGGCAGAGCTGTTGATGGAGTTCCTCTTTCAAAACCAGCGGTTTAAAGGAAATGTGGAGCAATATTATGATGTTCGCAACAGTTTTGTGAATGACCTTTTAGATCGTCGGTTGGGAATCCCTATATCACTATCCACCCTGTGCATTATTGTGGCTCACCGCTTGAATATGAAAGCGTATGGGGTAGGCCTGCCGGGGCACTTTATTGTGATGGTACCCAATGGCAATCAGCGCCTGTTTTTTGACCCATTTAATGGGGGTGGACGGTTATCTCTTGAAGATTGCGCTCGGCTTGTAGAGCGAACCACCGGATTTACCGGGGCGTTTCAACCAGACTGGCTTGACCCTGTGTCAGAAAAGCAAATTTTGGTTCGGATGCTAACCAACCTGCGTGCTGCCTACGTACAAACGGAGCGCTGGCCTGAAGCCATCAGCACGGTTGAGTGCCTGCACGTGCTCAATCCAGACGACGCAACCATCATTCGTGACCTAGGCGTGCTCAACTATCAGCGTGGGAAAATGAATCAGGCGGTTGAATATCTCAATCGATACGCTCAGAAAGATCCAAAAGCAACAGACTTACCATTTATTAAAAACGGCATTGCTCAAAAGCTAGACGATTGGGTGAAGCTGAATTAAAAGCAAAAAAGAGTGCGCCAGCACTCTTTTTTTTATGGGCGATACAAGACTCGAACTTGTGACCTCTACGATGTCAACGTTGTGGTTGCTTTGGTCTTTTTGACCCAAACAAGTCTGTTTGTAAGCCCGTCTGAATTACGGCCGTTTTAATCTCTTCATCGTCGATTATGTCGTATCCTCGCGTTGTTTCGATAATGCTGTGGTCTACTAATCGTCATGCAAAAATCAAAAGGAGCCGGCAACTAGTAGGCCTTGAAACAGCACGTCG
>JBCCFD010000050.1:0-26849 GCA_039029915.1 Chloroflexota bacterium | reverse complement strand
TATCCGGTTAGTATTGCTATTACCAATATATCTTAGTTTATAAATGAGCAGATTTTGGCCATCATCACAGAATGCATTCAGATAGTATGGTTCTTATGGCTTGATTGGTAACGAGGTCAAGCGATAAACGCCCTCCGCATCATTGTAATATGGGTCAGCTCCCTGGGGCAGATAAACTAACTCGCGTCGCCAGCTTGGTTGAGCTTCAGCATGAAGTTGCCAATATTCCTCCGCGATTAAATCAGGGTCGAATGCGCCGCCAGGCTCAACAATACCGCATACAGCCACAACAGCGACGTGAATATTTTCCGAGGCTAAGGCTTTATGCAGCGCAATTGCATAACTGCGTAACGCGGCCTTTCCAGCCGACAGTGAAGCCCAATGGGGGTACGGTTCAAGCCCCAGCCCGCCGCCGGTCATTAGAATCGTGCCGCCACCTTGCTCGCGCATTGTGGGTAAAACCGCATTGACTGCACAAATGGCCCCGCCAAAGTTAAGCGCCATGCTTTCCAACATGGCAGTTGGAGACAAACCAACCACGTCATCAGGAATCATGGCGGCTGCATTGTAAATTAAAGTGGATATGTTCGCGTTCCACTGCTTGATCTGGTTAAAAGCAGCCGTGAGGTTTTCTTCGATTGACACATCGGCGGCAAATCCTGCCGCTGTGAATCCCTCAGCGTTTAAAATTTCGGATAGACTGCGCAATTTGTTTTGATTGCGACTGATTAGGGCGATATCAAAGCCGCCCTGCGCAAACCGACGGGCAATAGTCAGTCCCAAGCCGGGGCCTGCCCCAACGATCACACAACATGGATTTACTTTTACCGGCATTTACACCCCTTTTTGTTTCTTTGGACACTGTTTTCGTTCTGACTCAGACTTTACCTTGATTTAGAAATTCAACGACGTGATTAATAACGTTCACATCTCGCAATATACCACTGTGACCGAGTCCGTGGGTTGTTAACAGTTCAGCCGATGCCCAGCCCGATGCAATTGTTTTGGCGGAATCATACCCCACGATCTCATCTTGTGTATCATGCACAATCAGCCCGGGCATCTCAAGCGGGGCGACCCATTGCACTGTACGGGCATCAGACATAGGTGCGCCGGTTGCCGTTTCAATAATCTGGAGCATTGATTTAAAAACCCGGTCTGGTAATCCAAGGATATTGGCGAAACTGGCCATGATTTCGGTCATCTGATTGGGGCAGCCTAGCAGAACGACTCGGTTTGGTAAGTCAATGGTCTTTTGGGAGAGCAATACGGCCGTTGATGCTGCTCCAAATGAGTGGGCCACAATGGCGTATAGCGGTCCAATATTGCGCATAACGGCCGTTATGCCCTCAGCCGTGTGGTACGGATCCGTTTGTTTTCCAGAAGAGTTGCCGTGAGCCGGAATGTCCAGGGCAACCACCTGATAGCCACTTTCTACCAGATGCGGGATCATGCGGCGATAACGACCCGCATGGGCGCGCCAACCGTGAACAAGCAGCACGATGGGGCCATTACCCCAACGGTAAACTGCCAACTCCCCGCCGTCATAGGGCACCATTGTCTGTTTAGCCGATGCAATATCTCTAGATTTTGGGGCGGTTGTCCTAATCGGCGTGCGGAATAAATGCACCATCAAACGGGCAAATAAACCGGGGAACAGGGCGCCGATGGTTCTGGATGCCAAGCCAATGGCTTGAAACGGTAGGGGTAAAGGCTCATTACTGTTATTCAGATGGTTTGTTCTTACTGTATTTGTTGTCATATCAACCTCCATGTTGACTGTGTCTACATTGTATCATATATGTGGACATTGTCAACATGAGGGTGCCCTGAATTGACGCAGCAATAATAATTTATACAATCCATTCTTATGGACAGTAAAACATATCACCACGGTGATTTACGAAAAGCGCTGCTGGAAGCTGCAACAGAAATGATTTCGGAGGATGGGGTAGATAGCGTGACCATCCGAGCCTTGGCGCAGCGGGTAGGTGTCTCTCGAACGGCACCTTATCGTCATTTTAAGGACAAAGATGAGCTGTTAACGGCCGTTGCGATTGAGGGGTATGAACGCCTTGCCGCCACCATGGCTGATGTACGACACGACCAAACGCTAGATTCCGTGGCGCGCCTTTCTCGAATGGGTGAAGCGTATGTCCTATTTGCTGTTGAAAACGCCACCCACTATCGGCTAATGGTGATAGATAGCTCTGTCCAATCACGCAGTACGCCTGCCTTTCGTGAGGCTGCCTTGACAGCCCGCCAGCAGTTAGTTGACATCATTAAAGAGGGTCAGCAAGAAGGGTTTGTGATTGACGCACCGCCACAGGACATTGGCAACCTGCTGTGGAGCGCCTCGCATGGCTTGGCGACGTTGCTCATTAATGGGCAAATGCGTGTGAAAAATGTTGAGGCGACTGCAAAGTTTATGACCGAAAAGATGTGTTATGGTCTGCTCAAACAAGACCAAGAGACAGCAGAATCGTAACGCTTTGAAATGAGAATACGGCCGTTTTTCCTCAAAGGGGACTGATATTATTTACGCTTCAGTCGTCCGCCCATCTGAAACAAAACGAAAATAGTCTTCCCGCGCGTTGTGAGCATCTAGGCACGGCATGGGTTTGGATTCTAAAAAGCTAGCTAGCCGTTCGGGTGATTCAATGAGTTCAAACGCTTGGAAAACTTGGGTGACAAGTATCTGTTCAACATGTTCTAAAATCGCTTGCCACGTAGCGGCATTCCCAATGTCGTAACGAATATAGGGAGGGGCTGGTTTGAAAATATTTTCAATTTGTGTGGCAAACAGATAGGAGTCATTGACGGGGAGTGAAATGCCGCTGGCCCTTCGGAACGCACCAAACGCTTCGCTGTACGCTAAGGCGCGAATGTCTAATTGGACTATTCCCGGTACGGAATTGGCGCTTCGCGAGGTGTTAATTGAGACAATGTGCTGAAATAAACGGCCGTCTTTCCACCCCCGCCGCTGAGTCTTTCGGTAAGTGAAGCCGTGGGTTTTCAGCATTTCCCCCAGTTGATCCGCTGCCGCTTTAAAAATTCGCATTGAGGGTGAAGCCATCGTTGCACACTTTCCTATTGATAAATGAAAACTTTTGCCACGATTTTCCACGTGCCATTGACCTTAGCCAGCGTGAGGGCATCGTAATAATCATCCCCAAACTTAAGTTGCACCGTTGCAATACGGCCGTCAACTACATTCATATGCAGGATCTCGCCGGTTAAGTTGCGGGGTGGCGTTTCGTTTGCGCTCCATCTTTCAATTGTTTCTTTCATGTTTGGCCAAACGCCAACCTCTTCTGCCCCGCTGTTTTTCACAACCCCAAACATGGCTGCTTTGTTAGAAAAAGCGCCATCAAGCTGGGCAAAATCTGCGTTGGCATATCCTTTTAGATAGTTGAAAACGGTGGCCGTGATATTTGCTTCATCTTCTGAACGCGTGCTGTTTTTTATTTTTTCATCCATACAATTCTCCATGAGTGTGTTGAAAACCGGCGTTACGAATTGGTCTTCTGTGGTGCTTTCAACAGCATTTGTCCCATTAGCTCTGATACAAACCACTCTTCAGCTATTTTCTCATCTTCAAATCGGGTAGCGACCATTTCAACCCACGTTAGCTTTTTTCCAGAAGGCGGAATGCCCTGCATCTTGATTTTGTGCGTCCCTTTTAATGTTCGCTGCCACACAATTGTGTCGCCATCCTGGGCTAGAAATTTGAGGTTCACGGCACGCATGTCGGGAAAGGTTTTACGAAGCTGATTTGCAAAGCGTTTTAGAAATGCAAATCCACTGTACTCTTTCTCTCCGGCGTGAGCCACGTATTCAGCCGAAAAAATCTCCTCAATGATTTCCGAGTTTCCCTGTTCAATGAGCTCTGACATCAAATATCGAATTGTTTCTTTTTTATCCATTGTCACCTTTTAAAAGGAAGATAGAGGGTGCCCCAAAGTTATTTTGGCGCTTCACGCTTGCACAATTTTAACCCATTGTGCGCGCCAGTCTGGTGCTTCATAGCTGTCAGGCCAAAACTCAACTTGCTTACGGATTAACCCGTTTTCTATGGTGTGGAACGTGATGGCGCGGGCGTTTTGAACCCCATCTGTTATCGATACATCTGTGACAACTGTTTCTCCCTCGCACACGATGGTGTTTATTTCAAATAGCCATGTGCCATGTGAAGGGTAGCTTGAGTTAACGGCCGTAAAATTATCCCGCCCCACAATGAGTTCAGCTGATTGGGGCCAATACCCTTCAAAATTTGGGCTCAAATATTCACTTGCTTTGGCAAAGTCATTGGTTTTCATCGCGTCCCAAAACGCAACGACGATTTCTTTTGATGTCATTAAGTCCTTCCATGCAACCAAATGTACTGGAGATTGTAATTTCTTTTATCCAAACAACGCCAATTATATTCGAATAACCTCATCTGAACGCGCTAGAAACTGCACCACTTTTTGATTGACCATTTGTGTTTGCACCATCAAAAGATCGTGACCAGCGTTGGGAATAAGGTCGGTTTGTACCTGTGGTGCTTTAGTTTTAAGACGATGAATCGCTTTTTGTGCAGAGTACAGCGTATCATTTTCACCAATCATAAAAAGGGTCGGCACTTGAATTGTTTTTAGCTCCTTGTCCGTTAGCGCGCTTAATCTGGGTAATTCCCTTGGGTTGACAGGCTCAAAACATTGCACGGATTCCCAAAAGTCATCAGCGATCTCTTCTAGAATGGTCCCGTTCATTTTAGCCAGGTCTTTGAAAGACCATTTAAAAAACCGTAAATACCTAGCCTTGCTTGGCAGGAGATTGAGCAAGATGGTTCGGAAAAGGTAAGCTGGGCGAAAAGGCAAAACGACGCCTGCGGGAGCGATTAAAATAACCTTATCTAGCCGAGCCGAAGCGTGAAGGACATATTGGCTCGCCAGCCAACCGCCATAAGAGGCGCCTAATAGATTGATGTTTTCCTGTAGTCCTAGCCCATCGAATAGGTCGTTCAGCCAACCCACGACGTCATCTGCTGTGGTGATGGCCCGCGTGTAAATGCTTCTGCCAACGCAGCCCGTATTGATTAGGGAATCGACGGCGTAAGTTCTAAACTGTTGGGAAAGCGCCTCAATATTTAGGATCCACTGTAGGGAGGTGCTCCCAGCACCCGGAAGCAAAACAAGCGGAGGGGCGGTTCGGGGACCGCTGATCCGTACAAACGTTTGCCCGTAAGCGGTGTCTACCATTCTGCTATCAGATGGAATTGGCCAGGATTTTGCCCTTTCATCATAGCGAGACAAATAGTTGATTTTGGCTTCTTCAGAGCGAAACGGATGATATGCTGGAAAATTCATAATTTCTCCTTTCTGTGTGAATTTCACAAAATATGTTGAAATAAAGCGGGGTGGAAATGTGAAATTCACTCGGTGAAAACCAGAAGTTCAGTATTCCTTTTTAAAGCAGGACTTACGCACCCTGAGCCTGTCGAAGGGTTAAGAAAGTCACTTCGACAGGCTCAGTGATCGCTATTTGCGTAAGTCCTATAAAGATAATTTTTGGTTTTTTACGTAACTGGAAATTGGATTTCGGCCGTGAAATCATTGTCTGCTGGTGAGCCGTAATAAAGTTCTCTTGGGGCACCAATGATGTGATAGCCATGCTCGCCAACCCACTGCCCCAGGGCTTGGTAAGCGGGCATAAGCCCTTCTACTCGATAGTCGGCTACGACGATGGTGGCCATTTGGGGTACTGCTTCAATTTTACGAATGGAGATGAGGGCTTCAGGTTGGGGTACCTTGTGAGGGGCTGATGTACGAAGAACAAAAGCGCATTCGGTATCAATATTTTCATCACAATACCCTTCGTTGTGATAGATGGTCATAGCTGGCCCAGATTGAATGGCATTGGCCCCCAGCCATGCCCCAATAGCTGTGAACATTTGTCCCCAGCGGGCCGCTACTTTTTCTGAAGTTGGCACTGTTTCGCGAATTGACGCGATCGTTAGACTGTTTACAGATTTGAGGGTGACGTTGAAATGGGGAACGTTGAGGTCCTGATCAAGATGATTTAGGCGACTCAAAATGCGCGCTCGCCGCAGCTGGACCGATTCGAGTTCGCTTTCAGCAATTGCGAGCTGGGCCTTTAGCATGCCCCGGAATTCATCTTGAGTTGGCTCCTCTCGCAGAATGTGAACGATTTCTTCCAAAGAAAAGCCAATTTCCTTGAGCACGATGATGCGATTCAGCGTTTCCAGCTGAGTGGTGATGTAATATCGGTAGCCCGTGTTTGAGTCTACTTTGGCTGGTTTTAATAAGCCAAGGGCATCATAATGACGTAGCGTGTCAATCGTGACACTGGCAATGCGGGAAAACTCTCCAATTTTGAACATGCCTCTAGTCTATCATCTCGGGTTACACGAGAGTCAAGACCTGTTCAGATTTTGCATGTCCTGGTTAATCAAAACCCTACTTGATTTGACGAAGGATGGTGGGATCATCGATTGTTGTGTCATTTACCAACATGATCGCTTTGCTCAATATAATCGCCATTGTGCGATCACCTTCAAAGGGGAGGAATAAATTATTGGTATGGTTTTTGGTTATTCTTTGGCCAGGAACGATGCACAAATATTGATTGTTGGGTTCCATGAGGATGTTGCCGCTTCCCAGATGGATTTTGTATACGCGTAGTTCACCCTTCACAAAAAGATAACGGCCGTCTATATGACAGCGATCCGCAATTTTTAAACGGGGAATAAGCCGTTCTAAGACCGCCTTGCGTGTTTCGGCAGAGGTTGATAGCTCGCCAAAAGAGTAGTGATGCCAATATTCAACGTACCGACCTTCTGGCCCGCCATCTTCCCAAGTTGGATCATTGCCAACACTGGCCACACCCACAAACAAATCGACGTCTCGCAAAATCTCGCTTAAAAGAAGCGGGGGGATGTTTTCAAGCGGAATGGGTTCATAAGGATCGGTGCCCGGTGGCAAATACATGGTGTATTGACCACCACCCGCATGGGCGAGATTTTCAGCAGCTTCAATTTGATAAAACCGGACCTGATCCGTGGACAGGCAAATATATGTGCCAGACTCATTGGTATCAACGCCATAGTTGTCACCTGCTGGATTAACCCAAAATTCAGCTCTTATTTGCCAATTGGGTAAGGTGATTGATGCCGGAGGATACATGTCGTCAACCATTAGCCGCAACTTGTTGTGCCATCCCCGTATACCGCATAGTGCGTTGAACTGATGCTGTTTAATGATGTGTGAGGCAAAACGATTGGAGTAAACGGCCGTGTTGCGCTCAGCATCTGTCAAAAGGTAAATTTCGCGATGGGCTTGCTTAAAAGGCTGCTGAATTTGGTGCTGTTCCAGTAAATTTCGCCACTGCAGAATGATGGCGGTTGAGGGTTCATCAAGGGGATGCCACAGCTTGACGGTTGTTTTTTCAGTTAACCACTCTATTTTATGGTTGTTGAAATCGACAAAATGCGTACCATTCCAGATGCCTGCCGCGGCTTGCTCACCTTCTGAAAAGTGCCAAATCAAGCGCCTTGCAATTGTGCCAATCAGATAATGATCGTGATACCGCTCCTGCCATACAGGGAATGACCAATGGCTTTGGCGCAGATAGTGTGCTTCAAGCCGGGCTTTTTGGGCGGGCAACATCGCTTGAACATCTTTGGCCTGCTGTTTTAGCGTTTTTAATTCACCTGAAAAGTTATCCTTAACAAATTTTGGAATCGATTTTTGGGGGTTTCCATCTGGTTTAAACCATTGAATGGTGGCAGTACGGCCGTCGACCGTTACATCTGCACGATACCCTTCAAACGGAATAGCTGCTTTACCAACGGCCGTTAATCCGTAAACGGGCACTGAGATTTCTTCAATTTCTTCGCGCGACATACCGAGTCGATTGGCCGCTTCTGTTAACGCTTTGTCGATGCCCTTTTGGGCGTTGCGCAGCTTCACCTTTACTTTTAGCAGAGCTAATTGCCCCACAGCTTCTTGGGTTGGCATTTGTCCTAGGCACCAAACGGCGGCGTTCCCCAATCGAACCGCACGGGGACCAACCTGCGGAATTTTCCGGTAGCTTGATAGCACAACGGCCGTTACCGCTCGGGCAATCTCTGGCTCTGTGAAATCTGAACAAAGCCAAACCAATCCTTTTAAAATATCAATGTTATATTCATCTAAGGTGAGGTTGGGGTCAGGTTGATAGGCATAGACGCGTTGACGGGCTTTTGTTCGCGGTTTGTCTACAAGGAGAAACCATTGAGAAACGGCCGTTTTAAACAGCTCATCACCTACCCCATCTCGAAACGTCATTGCATCCGCTAACCATCGTTTTTTTGGTTTTGAACCGTTTGCCTTACCGCAATGATCCAGTAGGGAGATCCACTGCTCTTGCGTCGCTTTATCTAATGAAAGAACATGCTGGATGGCTTCATCAGCCCACGCTTCACCGCTATTAATTGGAACGCTATAATGCGCTTCTTCCCCCAAACAGGCGCGTAGTTGGGTAACCCATTTTCTTATTTTTGATGTGTTTGCCCATGGACTCCAAACCTCAATGAGCTCTTTTATAAGTGGCTCGATTTCTTCAGGTGGCGGCTCTTTGCTAAAAAAATGTTTTAAGATGAGGCGTAAATTGTTACCTAGCTGAAATAGATGTGGATTTTGCCTTTGGATCCCAACTTGTAAGAGCAAGGGAACATCATCCATTGACCAGTTATCAGATTGATTTAAAAGCTCAATAAGAATTATTTGAGGAAGTTGATTCTTGAAATAATGATGATTTGGGTTGTCCAAAAACCAGACAAGTAAGTGCGAAATAAACTGTGCCTTTGTCTCCAAATCAAACCGGTTGATTTCCAATAGAACCTCTGCCGATTTGATCTGCTTGATTTGCTTGGTGTCTTGGATCGTGATTCGTTGAAGCAGATTTTCTGGGTCACTTGATGAACTCATTTGGTGTCCTTTGAGTGAGCGAAAATTGTTGATAAAGGTTTGGAGAATACGGTTCATTTGTCGTTAGTGATGCCACAAAAAGGCATTGTTAATGCTTAGCCGCCCACTAAAGGAATCAGCTTGAGAAATGTAACCTGAGTATTGGGGTGCAATTGTAAAGAGTCATCAAGCTCAGTAACTTGTTTATCGTCGACCAACAAAATAAACCCGTTGGTTAAAAAAGCCTCTTCAGCTAACTTGGCCTGTTTTTGCCAATCGATCTCTCGTTTTTTGTGCATCCGAAACCCGTTTAGAATGACTTCGCTTTCCGCGGGTTGAACAAGACCCACATAATCAGTTGATCTTGAGCGATTAAATTGAGTCACTTCATGTTTGACGCGCTGTTGGATTAACGCCTGGACCGTAATCGTTTGGGTGAAAAATTCTAGAACTAATTCATTGGTGGTTTGACCAAGGGTCGTTTCATCTCGAACAAGTATGGTGGTTGTCATAGAAAGCCCCTTTAGAAAAACGAACAAATGTTCTAAAATTATATCATAAATAAACCCTCAAATCAATCCCCATCAAACGCGACAGTCACATAAACGTCATATTCAAGTTTCAATCTTCTATCTCCTCTTTGGCTGACAAAACTTCTTGGCGAGGGTTGCCGTAGCTGGGTCTTTTTTCCTTTTGAATTGTTTCCCAATCTTGGTCACGATACGATTTCATGGTGTATGAAATTTGTTCATCAAAGGCTGCGGGGTTAAACGAGAAGATCAACGGCCGTATTTCCACATACCACCCCGGCAGGTGATCATTGTGTTCCAGTTTGTCCCGCTGAATCTCATTTTCGACAAAAAATAACAGCACCCCGCCCGGCTTTCCCAGAAAGTGATCGTGCCAAAGAATAAGCGGCAGTTCAGAGTCAGCCGCCATCCCATTTATCGCCTGATTGGCTTCGTATGGCTTTGTGCCATCTGGGGCAAGGGCATAGACAAGTACACAGCGTGGCTTGCGAAATTTCATAAGGTCCTCCAAGGGGGAAAAATTTGATTGTTTTAGGACTTACGCAAATAGCGGTCACTGAGCCTGTCGAAGTGCTTTCTTAACCCTTCGGCAGGTTCAGGGTGCGTAAGTCTAGTGTTTATTAAATGGTAATATCAAAATCCCAATTGGATATCTGACCAAGGAACAGTTTGAATCTGGACATATGGACAGGCTGTATCGTTTGCCTAGTTAAATGGCGCCATATCTTCCGTATTTGTTATTTTTCAAATGTGCGGTTGCTAAACGGGTCGCCCGGCCGGTTGGGCGGCGCAAAGCGAAAGGCCACAGACTCATCAGTCCCAGAAACGGCCGTTATCCAGCCTTCATAAACCGCACCGGGCAATAAACAAGGCTCATGGTATAGGCTTTGAAACGGTTGGTCGGGGAAATTGCTGCGCTGCCCGATTTGTGTGGCGGCAATGCCGCTAAAATTCTTGTCCGACAGACAGGTAAACAGTCGGCTGGCAGATGGGGCGGCGCCCGTATAAACGATCTGTATTTTAATCAAGCTGTCGTTGGCTGCGGCTAGCTCGCTGGCATCATCGCCTAGCACCGTGATTTGCCAATCGCTAGAGACGGCCGTTTCACCCGCGCTTGCTGGTTCAGTCACCCCTACCGTATTGGCTGGCAATGGGTCAGCACTTGCTGGCATCTCCCAGTCGGGATTTTCATCGAGCCTAAAATAAAGGTCAGGCAGATTGTCAGCCACGCCAGCCGACGCAAACAGCAGCCAAGGCGTGGCGTTTTCCGCTACGGCAAACACCTGCCAATACTCTGCTGGTGCATCATCACTGTATTCCAATTCGGTGATCACTTGCCCGTCACTGTTGAGCCACAATATCTCTTGATGCGCCACCAGCTGCGTATCAACCAAGCGCGTGCGCGGCGTGATAAAAATTGAGCTGCGGCCAGCTTCACTGCCTACGCGCTGGCGTACAGCGATATAAGTGTAGCCGGAAAAAGGTGGTGAGCCGTTAGCGTTCAAAGCTAAGGCTAGCGCCTCATCACCAAGCAGAATATCTACAATTGTGAGCAGCTTTTTCCCCGCGCCATTGCTTTGTGACTGCCCCAGCGGAACGGCCGTAGCTGGATTATGACCTAGCGCCGCAGTTGGTTGCCAAAAAGCAGTGCCGTTGGGAAGGGAGGAGGTGTCTGCTGTCGGTGAGGTGGCTGTCGGGAGAACTGGTAAATCGGCTAAAGTGACGGCTGGAAACGGCCGTTCCCAGGTCAGCACAATGTTAGGGGGCAGCGTGGGGAGCGTTTGATAATGCCCCGTAGCGGCTTCAACCAGCAAATGGGAGTCGTCGCACTTTCTTGTGGGAATAAATGGAAAAAGTCCACCAAATTCATTGCGGCAGACGTGATGCCGTACAAGCAGCACCGTTCTGTCGGGGGAGGGTAAAAAGGTGGTGATGCCCTGATTGCGCACGTTGGGCAGCAAATCGCGCAGAGATGAACGGCCGTTGCTCACATCAATCGCCACCAGCCGCCCCTGAATCTTTTTGGGAACGGCGTCCGTGTTCCCGTTATTGCCATAGCGGGCATAAATGGTATTGCCATCAGCGGACCAAACGGGGAGATCGTGAATTTGGGCGGCATTAACCCCGCGCAAGATTTGCTCGCTCTTAGTGTCAATATCAAAAATAAGAGCGGTTTCGGCATCACGCAGCAGAAGCTGTTGGTTGTTGTCTGACCAAGCTAGCGGTTCAGCCGTGCTGTTGCTTAGCTGTTGGGAGGTTAGGGTATCTATTTCAACCGCCCAGAGACCGTCATCATCCGCAAAGGCAAGCCACTTGCTGTCAAATGACCAGACTGGAAAACGGCCGTTTTCTGACAGCAACATACGGCCCCCATCGATGCGAAAAAGATGTAGCCCCTCAGCGTCAGCTCCGGTTAACCAAAGCCCGTTTGGTGAAGAAATCCCATTTGGCAGGTCGATGTAGCGTCCTTCTTGCCCAATAATGATATCGTCTAGCACCTGATAGTCCGTGGACAGCAGTGGACCTAACGACGGAGCGCGCTCCAAGGGAAATTCGTTAAGTTCATTTTCACCAAATGTGAGCCTACTAAAACGGCCGTTGTCCCTGTTTGCCTGCAGCAGAAGATGAGGTTGCTCTTCAAATTGAGGTGGTGTTGTGGAAGCGGGTTGCCACCCTGCACTGCGTCCTCGGCAAGCGGCAGCCAACAGAATAAGAAGTAGTAGAACGATGAAGAGAACTTTGCTCATAAATGGGATACTCCTGTTTGTGCGTCTAATGGGCCACTGAAAAATGACATGATATACACTATACACATTCTGTAAAGGGAAAAAAAGATGTTTAAAGATAATCAGTAGATATGTTTCCGTTCACATAGGAAACAGAAAGCTTTTACCTAAAGCTAATTCATGCAACTTCTTTCCGGTTACCTATAGCTAGAGCTAAAGGGAGGCTGGCAAGCAACCTTTGGTTGCCAACGTCTCAAGCTGAATTGCTGAAATGCTGACTAGCTATCTACGAAGGAGGACTTTGATGAAAATAAAAACAATTGAAACGTTTTGCAACGAGTTTGTTGGCTTTGTGCGCGTTACAACGGAAGATGGGCAGGCAGGCTGGGGGCAAGTGTCTACCTACAATGCAGACATTACCTGCCAAATTGTGCATCGGCAGGTGGCGCCTTACGCCATTGGGCAGGATGCTACCCATTTTGAACCGCTCATTGACGCTATTTTAGAGCGAGAGTTTAAATTTCCCGGCTCCTACATGCGGCGGGCGGTGTGCGGGGTGGAGACGGCTCTTTGGGATTGGCGGGGTAAGCGAGCTGGCCAGTCGGTGTGTGAACTGCTCGGCGGCCATAATCGGCCGTTTCCTGTGTATGCCTCTAGCATGAAGCGAGACATTACGCCGGATGATGAGATTGCGCGGTTTCACCGTTTGCGGGATACGTTTGGCTACAGCGCTTTTAAGTTTCGCATCGGCAAGGAGATGGGGCACGATGAAGATGAGTGGCCCGGTCGCACGGCAGAGATTGTGACAAAAATGCGCCAGGCGATGGACGACGAGGTGACGCTTTTAGTTGATGCCAACTGCTGCTACTCCCCGCATAAAGCGGTTGAAGTAGGGCGCTTTCTCAACGACAACGACATTGCTCACTATGAGGAGCCTTGCCCCTACTGGCAGTATGAACAAACGGCGCAGGTCACGGCCGAATTAAGCCATCTCCCGATTGATGTGTCCGGCGGAGAACAAGATTGCTTTGTGCCGACGTGGCGACGCATGATTGATATTCCCGCTTTTGATATCGTTCAGCCTGATATTTGCTACATGGGGGGCATCCACCGTACGCTGCAGGTTGCTAAAATGGCGCAGGCGGCTGGCCTGCCCTGCACCCTTCATTCAGCCAACCTTTCGATGGTGACGCTCTTCTCACTACACTTGATGGGAGCCATTGAAAATGCGGGGCCGTATGTGGAGTTTAGTATTGAAGGGGATGACTACTACCCGTGGCAGAATGATCTATTCTTTCCAGCCCTTGTTGCCAAAGATGGTAAAGTGCAAATTCCCGATGCCCCCGGCTGGGGCGTAGAGATCAATCCGGCATGGTTGGAAAATAGCACTCACCAGCTATCGGATGAAAACACAACGACGGGATATGGGGCGCTGTATGGTGTGTAGGGGGTAGGGGTGAAATTGGTGATTGGCAATTGGTAATTGAGAGATTGATTACTGGTTACTGGTTAACGAACCGAATATCGCTTACTGGTTACGGTTATTCTGGTATGATTCTGGAATGAAAAAGGAGACTTTTGGCACCCGACTCATAAGTAGCGGCAACGGCCGTATTCCTTTTCTTTCACCCATCCTCATTACCTTATTTGCACTGCCGGCGTTACGACCGTTGATGAGCCGTCAATTGACCTGTGGGTTTGACAACGTGTTTCATCTTTGGCGGGCCGTAGAGATTGGGGCCCTAATTCGAGAAGGCATTTGGTTTTCGCGCTGGGCACCCCACATGGCGCACGGCTTTGGCTATCCCCTTTATCTTTATCAATCACCCCTTTCCGCGTATCTGGTGGCTTTACTGAATATTGCTGGCTTTTCTTGGGCAACGGCCGTTCATCTGGTGTACGGCTTGGGTTTGCTCGGCTCTGGATTTGCGACGTGGTGGCTGGCACGGGAGTTTTGGGGAGAACAGGGTGGCTTACTATCTGCTGTCGCAATCATGTTTACCCCGTTCCATCTGTACGTCGTTTATTATCGAGCCAGCCTGTCAGAAACAGTAGCCTGGATCTTTCCGCCGCTGGTGCTGTGGGGCATCTATCGCTGGCAGGTCAGGGGGCAGCCAGTCGGCTTGTTTACGGCCGTGTTTTCTCAGCTCCTTCTTTTTTACACCCATGACGTTACCGGCTACATCTTTTTCCCCCTGTTTTTACTCTGGCCTGTCGGACTAGGCTGGGCGTTTGAGAGCCAGAAGCGGGCTTGGCACGGCATAACGGCCGTTTTGCTCAGCTTTGCTTCAGCCGCCTTCTTTTGGCTACCCGCCATTCTTGAACGAGACTTGATTCAGTTTGGTCGAGCAGGTAGCGCGTGGCCTTTTTTGCCCCAAAACAACTACTTACCGCTCAGCAATCTGTTCGCTTTGCCTCGCAACGCCGACCCGCTCTTGCTCAACGATTGGCCTGAACGGGGGATTGGTCTGCTTGTGTTGATTTTGATCATTTTGGGTGTATGGTTTGGCTGGCGAAAAAAAGGTGCATTGCGGCGGTTAACGGCCGTGTTCACCCTCTTTTTCTTGGGCTATCTCTTTCTCGTTACCCCCCTTGCCAGCTTCTTATGGGACAACATTGACATCCTCGCTGCCTTTCAGTTTCCTTGGCGCTTTTTAAGCCCCGTCGTGCTGATGGGGAGTTTGTTAATTGGGGGATTGGGGAGTAGAGATTGGGGATTGGGGATTGGGGATTGGGGATTGGGTCGTTATTCACTATTCACTTTTTACGTATCACTAGCGATACTGCCGCTGCTTCACTTTGGCTGGCTTTCCCCGAACCATTGCGCCCTGCCATCCAATCTCACTGTTGAAGGGATGGTGGATTGGGAGCGGGGGACGGGCACGCTGGGTACGACGGCCAGCCGGGAACTTCTGCCGACAACCGTTGAGCGTCTTCCCCAAACGGATGAGGGACAGTACGTGTGGCAAAATCGATTGCACGCTGACAGTTTGCCAAATGGCGCAGCGGTTGAGCCCATAAAAATAAGCACCATGGATGCCACTTACGATATTGAGGCGTCGCAGGGTTTTACGGCCGTTTATCAAGCTTTTGCCTTCCCCGGCTGGCGCGCTACTCTTAATGGCGATGGAGTAGACATCACCCCATCCGAAACCAACGGCCTGATTACGGTTGATATCCCAGCTGGACAAACTCAACTGCGCATTTACCGCAGCAATACGGCCGTTCAGACTTGGGGGATTTTACTGTCGGTTGCGGCCGTTTTGGGGGCCGTTGGGTGGGGATATTGGGGATTGGGGATTGGGGATTGGGGATTGGAGCGAGTTCACCATTCTTCATTCACCGTCGACCATCCACTATTAGCAGTTCTTTTAACGGTTGGACTCTTCCTGCTCAGTTTTACCTCGCTTTTTAATCAGACCCGACTCGAAAACGGCCGTTTATCCACGGCCTCAATTCAAAGCACACTCACCTTTGGTCATCCAGCTAATCCCAATCAGGTTCGGCTCTTAGGGCATGATCTTCTGCCTAATGAGCTTGCCGCTGATAGCCCGCTTGAAATGACGCTTTACTGGGAAGCGCTGGCGCAATTGCCACGGCCGTATCGAGTTGGCGTAACCGCTGTTGATGAGCAGGGCATTCGCTGGTCAGAAGAGGGGCTGCGCGATTATCGCTGGACGCGTTCTGCGCCGCCTACTCAACAATGGCCTGTGGGGCAATATGCCCAGACGGCCTTTTTCCTCGATTTGTTGCCCGGTACACCACCCGGACAGTATGATTTACAGTTGACCTTTTTTGATGAAGAAACGCTGGCTCCATTAACGATTTTTCAGGATGGCAACCCGCTTGGTCCAGCTGTTTCATTAGGGAAACTTACGATTGTTGAGCCAAAACGGCCGTTGGCACCCCAAACCATCGGCGGTGAATTTAAGCAACTCAATGAGCTGTCTTACCGACTATTGGTTGACAGAGAGCAAGCTATTCCCGGTGACAGTGTGTTAATGACGCTATTTGCGCAATCGGAGGTTGACATCAATGCTGAGATCGTTCTCCTTGATTCCCAAAACCAACCTGCGGCGATATATCCGCTGAGTTTGACTGCCTCAGCGCGTTCCGTTCAGCGCCACCAGCAGCTGTTGCGCCTGCCTGCTTCAATGCAAAGCGGAGCGTACCAGTGGCAGTTGAGCATTGATGACGAAACGGCCGTTGTGGGTACGCTTGGCGTCAATGCGCCCGAGCGTATTTTTGATCCGCCTGAAGTTGACATAAGTGTTGAGGCGCCGCTAGGCAATCAAGCCACTTTGGTTGGGGCAAGCCTATCAAATAGGGACTTAGTAGAAAGCGCTCAGTTTGACATAACACTCGTTTGGCAATCCACGCAAGAGATAGAAACGAGCTATCGTGTCTTTGTCCAGATGCTTGACAGCAATAATCAAATCATTGCGCAATCAGACGGTCTCCCCGCCAATTGGACCCGTCCAACCACAGGCTGGCAGGCAGGGGAGTACATCACTGATAGACACACGCTAAACCTTCCTGATTCTCTTCCCGCTGATGAGTATGTGCTTATTGTGGGGCTGTATACGCTGGAAAACGGCCGTTTGCTCACTCCCACCGGCACCGACGCCATCATCATCCCAATAACCAATAACCAATAACTAATAACCAATAACCAGTAACCAATCTCTCCATTCCCCAATACCCATGACGATCTTCTTCCTCCCACCTTGCCAACAACCGCACCCCCACATACAATCACTCAAAACAGGAGAAAACCCTCATGGACTCAATCGTTATTTTTGGACAAATACGGCGCAACTTAGCTGGACTCATGAAATCTTTTACAGAAGAGCAGATGCTATTTATCCCAGACGGATTTGATAACAACATCGCTTGGAACTTCGGACATATTGTGTACGTGCAGGAATCCCTTACCTACCGCCATACCGGTTCCCCCACCTTAACTACCGAGGCTCATAAAGCGACTTTTGACAAAGGCACCTCCCCTGCCGATTGGACCAGCGCGCCCGATCTGGCTGAGGTGCGCGAACTTTTGAAAGCCACGGGCAAAAAGCTCGGCTCAGATTACGAATCTGGCATGTTTACCAATTTCCAACCGTATACCACCTCAACCGGCTTCAGTGTGAGCAATATTGAACAAGCGCTTACCTTCGTTAATTTCCACGAAGGGCTTCACCTTGGCACCATCCTAGCAATCCGCAATTTGCTATAATGCAAAGCAGTTCATTCAAAAGTTAAGGTGATAAAATGGAAGTAAGCGGCATAAATTGGGGCTATCTTGCATTACAGATCATCATCGTTGGTAGTTTTATTGGCATGATTGTGACGTTCATTATCTTCCGGGCTAGGGGCTCAGAAGAGCAGTCAAATGTCAATCGAAATGAAGAGTAATTTTCCTCTGAATAGTATACTTTTAAATTTTGTATGAAAGGGAAAAATGTATGCAAGCCTTAGGTATCAATATCGGTTACTTACTGATACAGATTATTGTTATCGGAATCATGTTGGGTACTGTCGTCGGGGTTATGCTCCTAGCCATTCGAAAGATTGATCAATATTATCAATCCAAGCAAAAAGACAATTAGAACAAGGGGAAAACGGTCGAGATAGACGCTTACTGTCTCTTACTCTTCTCTTTCTCTCCTCCCTCTTCTAAAAACTATGCCAAGAAAAAGAAAAATCGTTTACTCATCAGATGAAGGTCGGTATTGTAATAAATGCAGACGTCCTCAGGACCTTTGCCAGTGTGAAGCCAAAAGAAAAGCAAAAATTGAAGCGGGCGATGGTATTGTCCGGGTCAGTCGTCAAACGAAGGGGCGCAAAGGGGCTGGGGTTTCTGTTATCACAGGGTTGCGCCTCAATGAAAAAGATATGAAGGCCCTGGCCAAAACCCTGAAGAAGAAAGTCGGTAGCGGTGGCACTGTACGCGATCGCACTATTGAGATTCAAGGGGAGCACCGCGACCGACTTGTTGAAGAGCTTAAAAAGCTGGGTTATGCAGCTAAGCGTTCTGGTGGATAGGTCTTACTTATCTAATTATTGAGTCGTATCTTTGCGAATCCAGCCGCGATCAGTTGAGTTTAGCTGGATTTCAAGCCAGTTTTGGTCCCAAGAATGATCAATCAGCTCAAATTGTTGCCCTGCATAAACTGTGTCCTTTATAAGATAAAAATCACCCGGACCATCATACACTTGCGTATCAATTACAATAACCGTGATATAAGTTTTTTGAGTTGATTCATCACTTAGTTCGGATAGAGTCCCCTCAAAGGTGGTATTTTCAATCGTATTGTTCGTCAAGCTATCTTCCGAAAAAAATGTGGCAACATCACTCAGCATTTCTGTAATCATAATGATTCCGCAAGAAAAAAGAATAAAAATACCTAGCAACCCATTTCTGACAGCTGTTAAATACGTTTTTGAGGAACCTTTTTTGCCAGATTTTGCCCCTAATATGCTTTTCAGGACCGTTTCAAAAAGCAATTGTTGAATTGAACCGTGCTTAAATTGTGCGGATCGGTTTTTTTCAGTAAATTCTGCTACAAAATATCTATAAAAAACGACATCTCTTCGATTGATCAACATCGGTTTTCCGTGTGCCACTGCGTTACGCTTTTTGTTGTATGAAAGAATGATTTGTTTTTCTCGATACGACAAGCCGCGATATTTTTCCCATAGTGAAATTAAGATGCGCCAAGACGGTGTCCCGAGGTGCTTTTGTTGAATTTGAATGGCTAACTGTTCGCGGAAAAAATCTTCAAGGGATGCGTGAAAATGAATGAGGGTTTGTTTGAGCAAAGCCTCATCATGACCCGCTCTGTTTAATAAGTGTAAACCTTCTTGAAATTTATAATTCATTCTTCCTCTTTATGACACTGACAGAATTTGTATTGGCAACTGTTTGTATTATGGTGCCGTGTTACTCTAAAAAGATAGGACTAAAAACCTGATCGTTTTTGGATCGATTATTTTTTATGATAGGGCTATCTTTTTTGGAAATTGTAGGAAATTTTCTCTTTTGGAGGTTGTTATTATGAAATTCCCCTTAAAACTTGAATTTAAAAAGATTGCGCTATCGCCACAAATCTCAGTGTATGATGCTGATGACAACTTGATTTTTTATGTCAAGCAGAAGCTGTTTAAGCTAAAAGAAGCCATTACCGTATTTGCGGACAAGGAACAAACACGGCCGTTATACAAAATCAACGCCGATCGCATCATTGACTTCTCTGCCAAATACCACTTTGTAGATGAAAATGGCATTGAACTTGGCGCGATTAAACGAAACGGCCGTCGCTCGCTGTGGAAATCACGCTACGATATTTTCAACGGTAGCGAAATGCCCATCATGCGCATTGAAGAAGAAAACGCCACCGTTAAATTTATGGATGCATTCTTTTCAGAAATCCCCATTATTGGTTTATTCAGTGGCTACGTCTTTAACCCCGTTTATCTTGTTGAACGGCCAGATGACACCCTTTGCCTCAAGGTAACAAAAAACAAAGCGTTTCTTGAAAGCAGCTTTACCATTGAGCAAAATGAACAGCTGACGGAACAAGAACAGCTTCAAACGGTATTGGGCGTCTTGATGATGACCCTGATTGAACGCACCAGAGGATAATTCAAATGCCAGCCACAAGAAATGATTGGCTTGCTTTCTCTATGGTAAGTTTAGTCTTTGCTGGATTGCTTTTAGGTATCTTGGCGATTCAGCAAGGGGAAATTCGAGCTTATCGCAATCGAGGCATTGAAACCTCAGCCAGCGTCGTCTTTAAAGGAACGCGGCAAGAATACTCCTCAAGCACAGACTCATCGACAACAATTCACTACATAGATGTGACCTTTTTTGATAAATCAGAGGTGGCTGACTCTGAAAGTGAGACCACCGTTGATTTGTTAGAAGGTGAGTTTGAGTTTGGTGAAATCAATATTGGTGAGTTTCAGCGGTCTGAAGCTGAAATAACCAAGCGTAGCTACGATGCGATTGAGGTTGGGGATGATGTTTCAGTTTTATATCTGCCCAATTCACCAGATGAGGCCAAGCTAACTGAAGAGGTTCTCAACTTTCGCCCCACCTTTTTGTACGCTTTGATTGGCCTTTGTGGCTTGGGCTTGCTATATACCTTGATTCGGGCTGTTGGTGCACCTAAAGCAAAACCGCCCTCAGAATTTCAAGAGGTGTATCCATAACTTCTTTCCGTGATCGTGATTATTGCTTGATAGCTGATCTCGATCACGGGCAATCCAATACTTCGGAATAGTCAACCTGAAAAATGGACATTGCAAATAATATTTTTATCCCGCTTTCGCTTTGTGGCTTTGTCTTTTTGCTTTTTGGCTTGTTAGCTGTTTTTGCGCTGCGACGTCAACGGCATATTAAGAGGGCTTGGCAGCAAGTGGCGGATCAGTTCGGGATGTTGAACCATAAGCCCGATGCCATATACCCTCAATATCACGGCCGTTTTAACCGCGTTGATGTTGGCCTAGACGTCATCTATCAAGACATTGTCCTCACCCGGTCCGATTCAACAACGGGCATTTCACGGACAAAGACAAAACGGCCGTGGACGCGCGTCTTTGCTGATTTGGAAGCACCTCCGGGCTTTGAACTCCGCTCACGTCGTCAAAAAGTTGAAGATGCGAGTCAATATCTTGCCCAAGCGACTGGAGACAAACAGTTTGACGAGATGTATGAGCTGTTTTTGCCGAGAAATACGGCCGTTTCTGATATTCTCACCCCCCAACTCAAACAAACCCTCCTCGAAGCCAACACCCCTATTCACATCTATAAGCAAAAAGTATTTTGGTCAAAAGTGCGCCTTGTAACGGATACCGTCCTGCTCGAGAACGCACTCCAAACCTGTGCTGCTGTCGCCGCTACCATCAATGAGCAAACCCTTTTCAAATGAGAGGGTAAAAAAATTGTTGGGTAAGGGTGGGATAGTTCGGATAGTTCGTAAAAATCCATGATTAGTTTGCTCCGCGCTAGCTCATCTAATGCCTATCCCGTCCCTACGATGTCTTGAGGTTTTACGCATAAAAAAAGCCAGCCAGCACACATGGTGCTGACTGGCTGAAATGCCGACTAGCTGACTAACTCAAAGCACCCTAATTCCCAATACTCAATCCATCAATATTCTCACCGTTGATGCCTAGCTCAACACCCGTGGCGTAGATGGCATAAGCACAGCTGCTGTTCTCGCCTGTCGTTGGCGCATAGCAGCCCACCAAATCAGAAGCACCACCAGACGCGCCCGTGACTGTGAATGCACCACGCATCACCATCACAATGTCGCCCGTGATCGGGTCAACTGATACGGCATGAATTTCTTCCGTGCTGTCGGTTAGCTCTGCATCCGAACCATCAAAGTAGAAGCTCCAAGTGCCGGAGGTGTTCTCTCCATACGTCCCTGAGAATAGAAGCAAATCTTCATCACGCTGGGTACCGAGCGTCCCCACATTGTTACTGCCGATAGTCGAAATAACGAGGTCGCCGTTGCTTAGCTCGCTGATGGCCGTAATGCTTTCGCCACCGCTGCTTAAATCGACATCAGAGCCATCAAGATAGATGGAGAAGGTTCCGGCCGTGGTGTCACCCGTGCTGGTTGGGGTGAAGAGGAGAATGTCTGAGTTTTCGACAATGCCCAAGTCAGCCACTTCGTTATCTTGACGAATGGCGAGCAAGATAGAGCCATCTGCCCGCACGTGGAAGGCGGAGGTGTCTAAGGCGCTGTTGCCGCCGAAGCCCACATCTGAGCCATCAAAGTACATTGACCAGCTGTCTGTGGTTGGGTCGTAGGCGATAATATCTTCGTCAACAAACGAGAGGCCGCCAGCATTGCCTGAGCTGGTTGAACTCACGTAAATAGTGGCTGAACCAGCCGGTGGCTCAACATCATTCACCGTCCAGCTAAAGCTAACGCTGCTTGTCTCAATCCCGTCGGTCACATCAATTGAAACGGTGTAGCTGCCAGCGCTTTCGTAGTTTAAGACGCCTGAAATTTCACCGGTTGAGGCATTAATTGCCAAGCCTGTTGGGAGGTCAGATGCACTGTAGGTGAGCGCGTCGCTATTCCCATCTGTGGCCACAATGGCAAGGCTGATTGTCTCGCCTTCATCATTCGCTTGGGCGCCTGGGTTTGTGACGACCGGGGCCACATTAGGTTCAACAATCTCCCAATCGAAGCTGGCTGAACGACTTTCGGTGCCATCGTCGACCGAGACGGTCACACTGTAGTCACCAGCTGTCGTGGCGGTGCCCGAAATCTCACCGGAACTGCTGTTGATGCTCAAACCAGTCGGCAGACCCGTCTGGCTGAAGGTGAGCGTATCGCCATCGCCGTCTGTGGCGGTAATGGTTAGGCTAATGCCGTCCCCTTCGGTGTTGGTCTGGGCGCCGGGGTTGTTAATGATTGGGGCTTGGTTGCCCGGTACGCTGGTTGTCCGCAGGACGCTAAGCCCGTCAATAACCTCATTGTCAAGCCCGATTGCGCCGCCATCGAGGAAGAGGGCATAGCTACAGCTACTGTTTTCACCCGTGACCGCGCTTTGGCAGACCGCCACATCTGAGGCATCACCCGTTATGCCACCTAAATCAAAGGTGCCGCGATTAGAGAGGAAGATTTCGCTGCTGTTCTCATCGACGGATACGCCGTAGAACTCTTCGGTGCTGGCCAGCATGTCGGCGTCTGAGCCATCAAAGTAGAGTGACCACGTGCCGGACGTTGTGTCCCCATAGGATCCTGAGAAGCGGAGTAAATCTTCGTCGCGCAGGTTGCCGAGGGTACCTACGTTGTTGGTACCCACTGTCGAGATGATGAGATCGCCGTTCGCCATTTCGTAAACGGCCGTAATATCTTCACCACCGCCCGTCAACCCAACATCTGAACCATCGAGATACATCGAGAATGTTCCGGCCGTGGTTTCACCTAAGCTGGTTGGCGTAAACAGAATGAGATCTGCGTTGGTGATTTCACCCACATCAGGCAATGTTTCCGTGGCCCGAATGCTGAACAAAATAGAGCCATCTTCACGCACGTGAACGGCATCAATATCCGCATTGCCGCTGACGTTGAGGCCAACATCTGAGCCGTCAAAGTAGAGCGACCATTCATCGTTGATGGTGTCGTAGGCCACAATATCTTCATCGACAAAGCTCACGCTAGCGCCCACGAAGCCACTGCCGGTGATACTAAAGTAGACCGTTTCGTTGTCTTCCGTTGGAGGCGCAACGGCCGTTACTGTCCAATCAAACGTGGCATCGGCTGAAGCCGTGCCGTCAGAAACAGTGACGATGACCGTAAAATCTCCGGCTGGGGTTGCCGTACCGGTGATTTCACCCGTTGTTGTGTTAAGGCTCAAGCCAGCTGGCAAGCCCGTTGCGCTGTAGGTGAGCGTGTCTCCATCCGCATCGCTGGCCGTGATGTTGAGGCTGACTGTGTCGTCTTCATCATTGGCTTGAGCACCGGGATTGATGAGGCTTGGCGCACGATTGGTGTTGTTAATCGTCCAGTTAAATGTTTCTGAATCGGTCAAAACGCCATCTGAAACGGTGACTGTCACGCTGTAGCTACCCGCGCTTTCATAGCCCAACGTCCCAGCAATAAGTCCTGCTGAGTCAATAGAGAGGTCTGTGGGTAAGCCAGTGGCGCTGTAGGTCAAACCATCCCCGTCCGGGTCAGAGCCGCTAATCTGCAGGCTCACCGCGTCCCCTTCGCTACTGGTTTGGTCGCCGGGGTTAGCGACGGTTGGCGCTTGATTTGAGCCGCTTATGGTCCATGTAAAGCTGTCGCTATCGGTGATTGTGCCGTCAGTGACGGTGACATTTACGGTGTAGCTACCTTCGCTGAAAAAGCCCAATGTGCCGGCGATTTCACCTGTGGTGCTGTTGATGCTTAACTCAGTTGGTAAACCGGTGGCGCTGTAGGTCAAGGTGTCACCATCTGCGTCTGTGGCTGAAATCGTGAGGCTAATAGTGTCCCCTTCATTGCTGTTTTGGTCAGCCGTGTTTGTCAAAATTGGGGGCTGATTGATGGTTGGGGCGGCTGTGTTCATGTAAACCGCATAGCCATCACACTGAGCGGCGAAGATGTCTAAGTTCCCATCACGGTCGATATCGATGAAGTCAAAATCAAAGGTGTTTTGGCTCCAAACGTGTTTTGCACCACCGTACGGGTCGCTCATTTGGCCGGTGCCGTCGTTAATGAGGAGTGTGAACTTGCGGAAGCTATCAGCCCCTGTGTCACAAGGGGGCCACATGGTGTCAACATCAGCAATCCCCATGTCAAGGTCGCCGTCGCCATCGAGGTCCGCAAAGCGGAAGTTACCGCCGTGGTCGCTTGTTTGAACGGCCGTTAAATTCGATTGGTTAAAGGTGACTTCACTATTGGCCGTAAAGCCTGAGCCGAGCTGCACATAGTCTTGGGCATCATCTTGAACAAACAGGTCATTTAAACCATCATTGTTCAAATCATCAATCCAGAACATATATGGATCAGCCGATGGAATTTCATCGTAGCTGGTGAAGTTCCCTGCGCCGTCGTTAAAGAGTGTGAAGATACCCGCGTGACCCCATGGGTGAACGCCGTACTCAGCCGACAGCTTTACAATTTCATTGTCGCCGTCATTATCCATGTCGATAATTTGGGCTGAGGTGCCAAACGCTGACCAGCGATAGTCGCCTAAGCGAGCTTGGCTTTCTTCCGTGAAGTTGCCGTTGCCATCGTTGATAAGGAGCACATCTTTGGCCCCGCCGTCCATGGCGTAGTTGGCAAAGTAAAGGTCTTCGTGACCATCACCATTCACGTCCCCCGCCGTGATGGCGCAGAACTGGACAGTTGAGGTGTCGAATGTGGCTGGTAAACGGCCGCTTTCGTTAGCAAAGCCTAGCCAGTTGCCCGCGCCATCGTTCCCTAAATTGCGATAGAGGGCGGGTGGATCTTCAAAGGTGGTGGCGATGATAATGTCGAGCCAGCCGTCACTGTCCACGTCGTTAAGCAACACGTCACGAGCATCGGTTAGGTTAGTGAGCATGGCTGGGGCGTAGGTTGCCGTTTGGTCAACCAAGACGCCGTCGACGTTCATCAAGAGGGTGTCGGCCTGCTGCCCAGCGATATCGAATGAGGTTTTGTGAACCACCACGACATCATCCCAACCGTCGTTGTTGAGGTCACCAACGGCCGTATCTTTTTCAAAGCTGTTGGCGGTGTAGCTGAGGCGACTGGCGGTTTCGTCAGCATAATCAACCCAGCCACCGGGGGCGGCGGTGATTGTCCAGTCGAAGGTTAAGGTAGAAGAGTCGGTATTGTCGTTGACGACGACGGTGACGCTGTAGTTTCCGGCATCACCAGCTTCGACGTACCCTTCAATCAGGCCCGTGGTGGCGTTCATAACGGCCGTTCCGGGCAATCCAGATGCGCTATAGGTCAATTCATCACCATCCCCGTCAGTGGCTTCAATATCAAGCGAGATGGTTGCCCCTTCGGCGGTGGTTTGAGCACCGGGGTCTGTAATGACGGGGGCCACATTAGTGACCGGTAATTCACTGTTGCGCACAAAGTAGCTACCGCTGATGGTAAATTCACCATCATTTGTGGCGCTGTTCCAAAGATCGGCCGTGATTGAGATGTTGCCCGTAGCGTAGCCTGAGAGCATGCCTTCCACATAGGCATTCGCACCCTGCAGCACACTGCCGCTGTCTGCGCTGAAATCAACGGAGGCCACTAGCAAGTCAGTGGAAATTGGTGTGAATGGGAAGTAGTCGTTGTTGTTGTCATAGTGCCAAGCGTCATTGATATATTTAACAGCGATAAAATGATTATCGTTGTCGGGGTGAGGCGCATTGGCTGAAAAACGGGTATGGATGCTTTCAACGCTGTACATCAGGTAACCAGTGCCTGCGGCTGAATCCTGTGCGGCGGTCCCAAAGTTGCGATCGGCGCTGTCTAGGCTGACGGTCAGGTCAGCTTGGGCTGGAAACGCGCTGCTGGGCTGGCCAAAGATTTCGACTTCGGCAAGCTGCAGGAAGTTTTGCCCAGAAAGTTGGACGCGCACATAACGGCCGTTTGCTCGGGTAAAGAAGTTCTCAGTCGTGCCTGCGGCACCGGTGAAGTAGAAAGCGTCAACTCCTGCTTGATTAAGCGTTGTGTTCAAATTAGTAGAGGTAAATGGTGCGTCCGAAACCAAAACATAAAAATCAGACAGTCTATCAGAACAACAATCGGTACGATTCCAAATGCGAATCAAATCGATGTAGTGGCTGGCACCCAAATCAACTTCCCACCATGCTTCTAAATCATTGTTGGTGTGGGTCATCGCATTGGCTGCGTCATCACCGTTTGTGTTGCCGTCAATTGCATTACTCGCGTCAAATTCAAATGAAGAGACAAAAGTAGAGGATTGTGTGGCGGTGCCCCCTAATGCCACGTTGGTATGCTGCACTTCGGCTGGCGATAGATAGAGGCCACCAATCACTTCTAGCTCACCGCCCGGCTGCTGCCACGCCACGGCCAGATTGTCTCCACCCCCGTTTTCTTTCATGAGGGCTTCAATGTAATAAGTTTTGCCTGCCTCTAAAACGACAAGCGCAGACTGTTGCTCAGCATATTTGTCCCAAGTTCTTG